>WAOY01000028.1 GCA_015520985.1 DHVE2 group archaeon | reverse complement strand
GTTTCCCCCTTCAAACCCTCTCTCTTGAAGGGGGTGAAGCCCCCTTTCAAAACCCCCAGAAGGGGAACCAAGGTTCCCCTTTCTAAACCCCTCCTTTTGTGGTTGCTGGAATTTGTATGAACCCGCTGGAGGTTCCTATGGGAAAAGTTATTTTACCCCTATGCAATGCGCGGGTATGGACGTGCTGCGAATTTTCAGGGAAGAGGCAAATCGCATCCTCAGGGACGTGGGTGTGAATCTGGGCGTGGAATACGCCAAGGAGGGATTCGGGGATTTCACGCTTCCTTGCTTCCCCCTGGCCAGGGAGATGAAAAAGAACCCCGCAATAATAGCGAGGGAAATCGCCGAGAAGCTGGAGGGGGGTGAGTATTACCATAGGATTGAGGCTGTTGGTCCCTACATAAACTTCCACATATCTCCCAAAAAGCTCGCATCCCTCACCCTTGATGCCGTTCTAAGCGGTGAGATTTTTCGTTTTGAGCCAAAGGGCAAGGTCGTGCTTGAGCACACCAGCGCGAATCCCACAGGTCCGCTGCACGTGGGCCGGGCGAGGAACCCCATAATAGGGGACACCATGGCCAGAATACTCCGCGAATACGGCCACGAGGTTGAGGTTCAATACTACGTGAACGACGCGGGGTTGCAGGTGGCCACGCTCCTGTGGGGCATAAAAAACCTGTCCAGGGACTCGAGATACCGGGACGGAAAGTGCGATCATCTCCTGGTGGAGTACTACCAGGCGGCGTCCCGCCTCGCCGAGGAGCGGGAGGAAGTGATGGAGGGGATTCGCGAGCTTATGCGCAGGTACGAGGCTGGCGATGAAGAGCTCAGGGAATTCGCCAGGGAGAAGATAGGGTGCATGCTGGATGGCATACGGGAGACCCTCGAGAGAATCGGAGTGCACGTGGATCGTTTTGTCTGGGAGTCCGAGTTCATACCCATAGCGAGGGAGATTGCGGAGAGGCTAAGTGATCTGGTTGAAGAAGAGGACGGTGCTTACTACGTTGACCTGAGCAAACTCGGGGTGAATATGCAGAAGACCAAGTTTTACCTGTACCGCAGAGACGGCACAACCCTTTATTTCCTCCGCGACATAGCGTATCACATCGCGAAGGGTAAGGGCGCGTCTTACCTGGTGGACGTTCTCGGGGAGGACCACAAGCTGCACTTCCAGGCCCTGAGGGCAGTGGTCAATCACCTGCATCCCGATATAGATATGAGGCCTCTATTCTACTCATTTGTGCGCCTCCCGGAGGGGAAGATGAGCACCAGGAAGGGCCTCGTGGTTTACCTGGACGACCTTCTTGAAGAGGGCTATGCCAGGGCCCTTGAGGTGCTGAGGGACAGGAATTACTCCGAGGAGGAGGCTAATAGCATCGCGGAGGGCGTGGCGATTTCGTCGATCAGGTATTCCATACTGAACGTGCAGGAGGAGAAGCCCATCACGTTCCGCTGGGAGCGTGCGCTGAGCTTCGAGGGGGAGAGCGCACCGTTCATTATCTACACCTACGCCAGGGCGAGCAGCATCATGCGCAAGGGTTCGTGGGGCGGCTCTTATTCCCCGGATCTCTTGGTGCATCCGCAGGAGATCAGGCTTCTAAAGCTGATGGCCAGGTACCACGAGGTCATAAGGAACTCTGCTGAGCGTCTGAGCCCCTATTTCCTCGCGAGGTATGCCTACGATCTTGCCATGCAGTTCAACCAGTTCTACCGTGACTGCCCCGTGCTCTCATCATCGGGAGAACTGCGGGAGAGCAGGATGGCCCTGGTGGAGGCTTTCAGAACCGTTATGCGGAGGGTGCTTGAAAATCTTGGCCTTGTGCCCCTGGAAAAAATGTAAAAATTTGGGTGAAGGAGTTCACTCCTTCTTTTCTTTCTTGCTCTTCTTCTTGAACTTCTTCTTCTCGCCCTTCTTCTGCATGTACTTCCACGCCAGGAAGCCACCGATAGCTATCACTGCAATGCTTACTCCTATTATCGTCGGTATCTTCCAGGGAGCCATGTCGATCTTCACGGTCTCCTTCTTCTCGTTGTCGCTGGTGTAGCTCGGAGGCTCGTTCTGGCACCACACCTTGATAGTCAGGGTGTAGTTTCCAGGCGCGCTGGGTGTCCAGGTGATGGTCTGCACCGCGTAGCTGCCGTTGGCGAGGTTGGTGAAGCTCTTGTTGGCCACGACCTTCCCGTCTATGTATATCGCTATCCAGTAGGTCTGGGCAATGGCATTTCCGTTGTTCGATACGTTCACCTTAACCTGAAGGGCGTTGCCCTCTATCCTGTCTCCCTTTATCTCTACGCTGTTTATCGCGAGGTCCGGGCGTACCGGAGTAACGCGCAGGGTCTTGTTCACCTCGTTGTAGTTCCCGTCCGCGTCGGTTACGTTGAGGATCACGTAGTACGTGCCGTACTTGTGGAACACGAGCTCAACCTTGTTGCCGTCGAAGCTCCCGTTGATCACATCGTAGACCCCATCGGTAACGTTTATCACGTTGTAGTCCTTGTCCTTAATCACCCATGTGTAGCTCGCTATGGTACCGTTCTCCGGATCGTAGGTGCCGGAAGCGTCGAGCGTCACATTCTCATTCTCCTTGACCTCATTGACGTTCTTTCCGTCCACGGTGAAGTTGAGGAACACCTTCGGCTTTGTTACGTCCTTCACCTTCACGGGTATGGATATTATTATCGTGTTGTTCACAGAGTCGCGCAGCGTGATGTTCACGTAGTAGGTGTTTCCGCGGGTGGGGGTGTCAAAGGCGTAGGTCCTGTTTGCGCCCGTGCTCTTGTTTCCGTTGAAGTCCCACTCCACTATGACCGGCAGGTTCGTCTTGTTGCTGCCGTCGTAGGTGTCGTAGGTGGCGGTGGCGTCGTACACTATCTCCTGGGACTCGTTTATCTCCATCGTGGTGGGGATGCTCACCACGTATGTGGTGCTGTTCCTCCACGCGTGGGACACGGTGCCGCTTATGTTGTACTCTATCCTTGCCAGGTTGCTGGTGTTGGCGTTGAACTCCGCTATGACCTTCCCGGAGGGATCGCTTATCTTTATGCTCACGGTGGGCCAGTACGAATCCGCGAGCAGGGTAATGTTCGTCCTGTTTGTATTGTCCCCTACATCGGTGACCTCTATGGTGAGGGTGTGCTTACCCCTGGAGAGCGTCCTGGTTATGTTGTACACTCCCTTGCCGCTGGCAACGGTGTTCCCGTCTATCACCCACACGTAGGTGGTGTTCTCCGCGTCAATCTTGTCGCGGACCGCGTCGTACGCCATCTTGGATGCGTTGAACCACACTTCCTTTCCTGCCGGTATGACCACAGTGTAGTTATCTGCGGACTGGTTAACCACGTGGTTAGTGTTAGTCATGTTCTTCCATCCTATGACCAGGTGTGCGCTGTCAAGGGTGATCTGGGGCTTCTTCCTCTCCTTGATGACGAGTTCCACAGGGCTTTCCTTTATGTTCGTTATCTTTATGGTGCCAATGTAGTTCTGCACATCGGCGGTGCTTATCTCGTTGCTCCTCTGCATATCCCCTGGCAGGACGACGTTGTATGTGTAAACGTTGTGCGCGCCCATGTCCTCGTTCATCTTACCGTGGATCATCAGGTCGATCTTACCATCGCTGAGGAGTGTATCCCTCTTTATCTCTTCGTTCCTGTACTGCAGGTTCAGGGTGAGCACGAAGTGCTCGTTGCCACTATCCACCACGTTCCAGGTGTGGCTGTGGGACACAAGCTCGTATATGTTCCCGTCCACCGTTATCAGATCTGTAGTGTAGTTCTCGAAGTCGTAGGCCATGTAATTCTCAAGGAAGGCGTTATCCTTGCCCAGGAACTTGAGCTGGTAGTAGAGCACCCCGGTGTCGTTGTGGGGGAGGGACTTGATGGTGGTCTCGTTGGTTATCTCGCGGGTGTAGGTGACATTTATCCACCTGAAATCGTCGGATATGCTCATGGTGTAGGTGATGTCGTTCTCCACCTTAGGAAGGGTTATGATGTACGGGCTGCTGCCCCCTATGAGGGATGTGGCGTCGTATACCTTTATTCCGTATCCGTCTGCGGTTACCACTATCCTGTAGTTCTGGGAACTGAGGTAGAAACTGAACGGTCCGCCAGGGAAGGTCATAACCTTATACTCCCCGGTGGCCTTATTTATCGCGGTGACGTGCACCGTGGTTCCTACGGGCATGCCGGTGGACGCATCCTCAACGACGCCCCACACCTTGTAAACTGCGTCCACGTCCACCGTCACGTTGGCATCGCCGCTGACGGTCACCTCGTGGTAGACCGCCTTGCTAACGCCTCCGTCCTCGTAGACCACCTGCAGGGTCACCTGGCCGGAGGGCACCTTTATGATGGCGGGAGTGTAGTTGGAATCGATGTAGTACGCGTTCTCGCTCCCGATCAGTGAGTCGTGGAAGTAGGCGTTCACCTTTGCCCCTATTGGAGCGCCGCCCTTCACCACTGTGACGTTTATCTGGTTATCCAGCCCGTACCTGTCCACCACGAGGCTGCTGAAAGCACCGCCGGACACGGTGCTTATACCATTTGCACCGAAGACGACGGCAGCGTAGGACCTATCGTAGAAGTAGTCCCCTATCACCTCGCCCGTGGTTTTGATGACGTAGTTACCGTAAATCACGTCATTGAATACGACTATCCCGTTTGATGAGGAAACGGATGAGGATACGAGATTACCCTTCATGTCGAAGAGATAAACATCAATTCCGGAGAGGAAATCGCTCTCTCCTGCATTCACATCGTTGTACAGCACTACGAAACGCATATCGCCTTTCGCTGGTTCGAGGGCGTGCACTGACCCAGCCATAACTAGGGCACTTAACAGCAGCACTGCAATCGCTGCAATCACTTCCGCCTTCCTACCTACTTTTGCGCTCATGGTATTTTCCCTCCGTTTTTATGCTGTTGGGGGAAAACTCTTTCCGTTTAAATACTTTTTCTTTTCCCTAGGCCTCATTTATTTTGCCATCTTCTATTTTCAGCACCCTGCTGGCGTAGTTGAGGAGGCGCATGTCATGGGTTGCGATTATCACCGTCTTCCCCTCCTCATTCAGCCTCTTGAACAGCTTTATTATCTTCAGCCCGGTTTCGGTGTCCAGCTCTCCCGTGGGCTCGTCCGCGAGGATTATCCCGGGATCGTTCGCAAGCGCCACTGCAATAGCGACACGCTGCTGCTCTCCCCCGCTCATCTCATCCGGATAATGCTTCGCGCGGTGGTCCATGCCCACCATCTCGAGCAGTTCCATCGCCCTCTCCCTCTGCTCTTTCTTGGGCGTGCCAGCGAACTGCATCGGGAGCATGACGTTCTCCAGGGCGTTTAAGGTGGGCACCAGGTTGAAGAACTGGAAAACCATTCCCACTTCCTTCCTGCGGTAGTCCGTGAGATCCTTATCGCCCATCATCGCAACGTTCCTGCCGTTCACAAGGATCTTGCCGGCGGTTGGCCTGTCTATCCCTCCCAGAAGGTGCAGGAATGTGGTCTTTCCGGAACCGCTGGGCCCCACCAGCATGACCATCTCGCCATCGTCAATCTTCAGGCTCACGTCCCTTATGGCTATGACCTCGATTTCGCCTCTCCTGTACACCTTAATCAGGTTCTCAATTTCTATCATCACATCTCACCTCCGAGGGAGCGTATCACCTCGCTCTGCTTAACCCGGGCAAACACGGCGGATATTATGTATTGCATCGCCAGAAAAGTTAGCACCATGACCGCGCTCACGAGGGCGAAGTTGCGCCCAAGCACGAAGAACACGGGGAGATTTGATGTGGAGTACATCATCACGATGAACGCGTAAGCCAGTGAAAGCCCTATGGATACTCCAACCACCACCGATAGGATTACCACGGTGCTACCCTCCACCATGAGAATCGCGCTAACCTGTCTTTTAGTGGCGCCCCGGATCTTGTACAACGCTATTTCTCCGCGGCGGTTGAAGTAAAGGGAGTACTGTATTATGAGTATCGTCGCACCCCCCAGAAGAACCATGAACGCGTCTATTACCGAGAGGAACGCTGAGGTGTAATCTTTTTTCTCTGGATTGCGCTCCTCGTAATTGAACCCCTTCTCGTCGAGTTCCCTCTTCAGGGCATCGTAGTTCTTTGCTCGGAGTATGATGTACGACACGTTTCCCACGTCCGGCTCCCGATCCATCATCACCACAGGCTGAGATTCCCCTTCACCGTTGCCCGGGAAAGAATATACCACCGCGCTTATCCTGTAATTCCTGTATCCCTCTCCGGGGATGTGTATCTGGACGTTATCCCCGGCGTGGAGGTTGTATCTCTTGGCCAGGGCATCGTTGATGACGACACCCCCTTTCTGGAACGAACCTTCCTTCGTGAACAGGTCCAGGAGATAAACGGTCCTGGTGTAATTGCCGAAATCGCAGTACAGCGTTACAACGGGCTCGTTGTACACGGACGCTGAGAAGTCCTCGTGGATGGCCACCAACGAGCTCACGTTTTTCGAGTTTGAGAAGTATGCGGGGGATACATACGAGGATCCCATTATCCGGAAATCGCCGCCCACCCTCTGCACATCCCTTATTTCATCCGCCAGCAGGGTGTTGTCGTACATCGCGGAGATGAAGGTGGAGAAGGTCAGGATGAATGCGAGGATGAACGCTATGTACGCGATGTTTTTGGGATTTCTGCTAACCCCCTTCTTAACCAGTTCCCCGGCTACACCTGAAACTTTTGCCAGGGCTGATGCAAGGTACACGTATATTCTCTGCGTGCCGAGGGTGAGTATCCTCGTCATATAGAGCGGCAGAAATATGAGGATCAGCGGGAATAGGAAGCCCATGGTGAAAAGGATTATTACCGCTATCAGGACGAATATGTTGAACCCTCCGTTGAAGGAGACGTTCTGGAACACGTATATTCCAGAGAGAATGTATGCCCAGAGAAATGCAGTCTTGACAATATCTTTGATTGGGGAGTACTCCACGCTCTTGAAGCTCTGCGTGTAGTGGGAGATCAGCTCCACCATGGGGAGGGACGAGATCTTCTTCCACGGCTTGTACAGGGCTATGAAGAACAGGAACAGGGAGGTGATCACCGCGGCGAGGGCGTACTCCCATCCCAGGTCCATCGCGAAGTACGGCAGGCCCATGATGGTCTCGTTCGCGAGGTATGCCATTGCCTCACCGAGAAGG
>WAOY01000027.1 GCA_015520985.1 DHVE2 group archaeon | reverse complement strand
CGGTTTGAACTGTCCAAGCTGCGGGGGCCGCGTGGAGGTGAAGGAGGGGGACCTGGTTGCAATTTGCCCCTTCTGCCACACAGTGTCCAGGATCGAGGGCGATAGGGAAGTGAGGACCCTGGCGTACAGGATGGTCATCGGCGAGAAAGATGCGCTCAATTCAGCGCAGAGGTGGTTCAGAAAGGGGTTCAAGGCCCGAGACCTCAAGAGGGTGGCCAGGATAAAGGAGATGTACCCCGTTTACCTGCCATTCTGGAAGTACAGCGCGGTAGGTCTCGGAATCGTGTGCGGGTACAACATCGAGACATACACCGATTCCAAGGGCAACGTGCACAGGAAGAAGGTGTACAAGGAGCAGCAGATAAGGAAGGATTACACCTGGACCAACATAGCCTGCGACGCGGGAGACATCGGGATAAAGCACCTGAGGAACCTGCGCGGCGAAGTGGTACCGCTCCCGGAGAACATGCCCGTGTATGAGGCCACAACCTCCAGGGACGATGCCAGGAAGGAGGCGGAGAGAGCGATAAAGAGGTGGGTGTTCAGGGAAGCGAACATAGAGAATGTCACGTTCCACAGAGAATTCGTGATACCCCGGGACTTCAGCCTCCTCTACTACCCCGTGTGGATAATCCGCTACGACTACAAGGGCAAGATGTACTTCCTCACCGTGGACGGTGTGACAGGCGAAGTGCTTTCAGGACGTGCCCCCGGTGACCCAGTCTGGCAAGCCCTGGCGATAGGAACAGGGGCAACCATCGGGGGCGTGCTAACTGGGCTCAGCCCGGCGGGCACCGCGGTGGACTACAGAGCAGGCGCTCTGCTGTTCATAATAGGGATAGTGGTGTTCGGCGCCTCATACTTCTTCTTCCGCTACGGCTCGGAGATTGTGGAGGGGGACATTGAGAAGCCGTATTCTCCGCAGAAGATTCTGAAGGAGTTCAACATTAACATCAAGGGGGTGCGAATATGAGCCTTCGCCTCGTGCCACTGAAGTGCCCCAAGTGCGGCTCCATCCTAAAGGCCCAGAGGAAGGACCTCGTCTATCAGTGCGAGAACTGCGGCACCTTCGTCTACGCACCCACTGGAGAGGTGCTGGACGTCAGCATTCTCGACTTTGAGGTGATGCGAAACGCCAGTAAGTACTACATGCCCTTCCTCGCATACCACACACGCGCGAGGATATACGACGAGGAAGTGCGGGGATTCTTCGCCCAGAGAGGAATGGGAGGCGAGTGGATCACGTACATCCCAGCCGGTGGCTCTCTCCCCAGCGAGGAGGTCGTGAGGATAAGCAAGATGTTCACCTCAAATCCTCCGAGCAACAGGAACGAGGTGCAGAGTTTCCGCGATGCCTCTCCGCTCCCCATGGAGATCCCCATAGAGGCGGGGGAGAAAATAGCGGAGTTCATATTCCTCTCCTACGAGGTGGACAGGCCGGGTATACTCCAGAATATCCGGTACGAGTTCGAGGCGAAGTTCTCCAGGGTGGTATACGTGCCCGTTTACTACGACAACGGGTACATCATAGCCCTGAGGGGATACGGAGGTGATTGAGAATGGACGAGAAGGATAGGGTATTCTACATGGTCTGGGGACTGGTGATCGCACTCATAGGTATAGCGGCGGCGGTCGCCATGATGGGGTACGGTGCCTTCTCCTGGCTTATTCTCTTTGGAGGAGCCGGCGTCGCCCTGGTCATAGTGTCCGGCGAGGACAACACGAAATTCTACGGAGGGATAGCGCTCATACTCTTCGGCGTCCTGATGTACGCCTGGTTATCGGGTGCGAATGTCGCATGGGTGATAATCGCAATTGTCGTGGTTATTGGGGGTCTGGTTATATGGCACGGGCTGAGAGGTGAGAAGAATGAATGATCTGCGTGAGAAGGTTGAGAGGGAGAGAACGCTGCTGAAGAAAATCGAACTTGCGATTCCCGGGTTCAGAGGGTATCGCAAGAGGGAAGACCTGAGGATAGCGGACAGCATGCTTAGGGACTACATCGCCCGCATTCTGGACGATGTGGAGAGGTACACGAAGGAAACCAGGGACAACATGGCGAAAATGATGCTACTGGATGAGATGGAAGAAATCGGTGCCCTGGTAAACCGCGTGAGCAAAGTGGTGAGCGAGGTGAGGCATGCGGAGCAGGGCTACATGGGGCTCGTGGGCGATTACTCCGTGGACACGGAGCAGCTGAACCGCCTTTACGAGTTCGACCTGGG
>WAOY01000026.1 GCA_015520985.1 DHVE2 group archaeon | reverse complement strand
CCTTACTTCTGATATTTAGAGGTCTGATCTCTATACCTTCTGGAAATACCCATTCAAGCTTTGCAGGTGCAATCCACGAACCGTGGTTTAAATCGAAGAAAACAAACCATCCGTTGTCATACAGAATGAACTCGCTGGCTCCCACCGAGCCACCCCGCCACCTGTCAAGCGTGTAAACAAGGATGCCAAATAATACCGCAGCAGGAAAAGCTCCTAAAAAAACCCAAATAAATTTTTCGTTGTTTCTAGGAACAAAAATATCGAGAATCCCTAAAAATAAAAATAGTGTTATCAACGGCATCCCAAAAACGAGAATTGCTTTTTTTGACGATTGATGAAGATACTTCAAATAGAAATGATAAAGTTCCCTCGCCATCTCCATTCACCCAGACGTCTGATGGTAGAAATACCCCATAGCAGTATTTAACCTTTTTCAATTTCAACCGACCTACGCAGGGGAAAACCTTTTTATCCCCCGGAGGAGATGCGGGGAATATGATAATAGCGGAGCTCACCCTGACTCCCCTGGGGAAGGGCACCAGCGTGTCGCGGTACGTGAGGGCGGCCTACGAAGCCATACGGGAATCCGGACTCAGGCACGAGCTCACGCCCATGAGCACCGTCATAGAGGCACGCACCCTGGACGAGATATTCACCGTGGTGAAGAGGGCAGAGGAGAGAATGCTGGAGATGGGTGCCGAGAGGGTGATAATAGACATCAAGATTGACCACCGCCTGGACAAGGACGCCACCATGGACACTAAGAAAAGTGCCGTGCTGGGGGAGTGAAGGTGTTCAACGCGGAGGAATACGATTCCTGGTACGACAGGCACCGCGACATATACGAGGCGGAGCTAAGGGCGGTGGGGAGATTCGTATCCCTTTACGGTGATCCAAAGCTGGAGGTGGGCGTGGGCACCGGGCGCTTCGCATCGCCCCTGGGGATAGAGTACGGGGTGGATCCCGATGAGCACATGCTGGCATTTGCCAGGAGACGGGGGATCAGGGTGGTGAGGGGGTACGGCGAAGACCTGCCTTTCCCGGACAGCTTCTTTTCCATGGTCCTGGTGGCCACCACGCTCCCCTTCTTCAAAGATGCCAGAAGGGCGATGGAGGAGGTGCACCGGGTTCTGAAGGACGGGGGCGGCTTCGTTCTGGCATTCATCCCGAGGCACAGCCACCTCGGGAGGAAGTACGAGGAGATGAAGAGAAGGGGAGATGAGAGATTCCGCAATGCCCATTTCTACACCCTGGACGAGGTGGAAGAGTTGGTATCTGGGCTCTTCAAACTTCGGGGCGCGGTATCCACGCTACTGGGCGAAGAGGTGAAAACCGAAATTGTTGAAGGTGTGCGGGAGGATTCCAGTTTCGTGGTTCTTGATCTCGTTAAGATCTAAATCTCCTCGTAAATTTTCTTGGCGAGGAGCGCGTCCTCCTCCAGGATGGGGCTCTCGCTTATGGCAACGCCCTTGATCCTGAAATCCTTCCAGGCCCGGAGCATGTCCTCGTAGTTCAGGTCCGAATCCCTCAGGGGCAGGTGCCTCCTCTCCCCCTTTTCCCCGTACTCTATGCCGGAGAAGTGGATGTGCATGTTGTCAAGGGCATCCCTGCCGAGATGCTCCTCCACGTACTCCAATATGGCTGCGAATTCGTCGTAGGTGTTGTACTTCCCAACGCTCCTCGCGTGGATGTGAGCGAAATCTATGCACGGAAGAACTCCCTCAATCTCTTCGCTCAGGCGAACAACCTCCTCCAGGGTGCCGAACTGGGTGCCCTTGCCCATGGTCTCGGGGCGCACCCAGATCACGATGCCTTCGTCCCGGAGCATGTTCACAACGCGCTGCAGCGCATCCCTGACCCTCGCGTAGGCTTTTTCCTTCGTGGAATCTCCGTAGTATGCCGCGTGAAAAACGATGGAATAGCCTCCTGCCTCCCAGGTTATGCGGGCAGTATCGTAAACCCTCTTTATGCTCGCCTCCACCTTGGCCTTATCCTGGGAGTTGAAATTCACGTAGTAAGGTGCGTGTGCGGTGAGGACCACATCGAGGGATCTGCTCACGTCCCTGACCTCGTGGGCCTTCTTTATGGACATGCGCACACCGCGCACGAATTCAATCTCCATGGCGTCCAGACCAAGCTGGTGAACCTTCTTGACCCCGCCGATGGTGCTCCTCTCCTCGGCGCTCAGAGGCACCCCCGCCGGCCCAAACCTCAGGCGATCCATGCGTTCACGAATGGTCGGAAGGATATAACCTTTCCGAAAGTTTTTAATCGTGGGAATCATACCTCGGGGCAGGGTGAATCACGATGATCACGGACAAACTGTACTCAGAGCTTGAACTGCTCTCCCGCCACATAAGCGTCCTGAGCATAGTCAAGGAGAAACAGCCCATAGGGATAGTCCGCATAGCCAACGAGCTCGGGCTCGGGGAGCACGAGGTGAGGCACTCCCTGTCCGTGCTGGAAGGGGCGGGTCTCATCAAACCAACGCCCAACGGGGCTGTGATAAGGGGGAACATAAGGGACGAGGTACTGAAGATAGTGGAAGTCCTGGATGAAATCTCCCAGACGACCCAGGTGCTCAAGAGGGAACTGCTCAAACTGGTAGTGTGATATGGTATCCTTTGACATCGTTGGGGACATAGCCATAGTGAAGTACCGGGAAGATCTCGACCTGGAGGAGATCGCGGAGTACATACTGAAGAAGCACAAAAACGTCAGGAACGTGGCGGTGGACTACGGGGTCCAGGGAGAGACGAGGGTGCGGAGGGTTGAGCTCATAAGGGGCGACAGGACCGAAACCATCCACAGGGAATTCGGCATCAGGATCAAGGTGGACATCTCAAAGGTATATTTCTCCCCGCGCCTCGCAACCGAAAGGTGGCGGGTTGTGCAGGACGTGAGGGACGGGGAGGTCATATACGACATGTTCGCCGGCTGCGGGCCCTTCTCCATAATGATAGCGAAGTACAGAAGGGTGAAGATTTATGCCAGCGACATAAACCCGTACGCGATAGAGTACCTGAGGGAGAACATCCGGCTCAACAAGGTGAGCAACGTAGTCCCCATCCTTGGTGACGCCAGGGAGGTCGCGGGACAGATAGGGGAGAAGGTGGACCGGGTTATAATGAACCTCCCCCACAGCGCATACGAATTCCTTCCCTACGCGATGAGCGTCCTGAAAAAGGGGGGCAAAATAAATTACTACGAGATCCTGCCAAAGGACGTGAATTTAGAGGAGAGGTTCGCTGGCCTGGACATCCAGGTGAGGGACGTGCACCGCGTCCACGAGTACTCTCCGTCCAAAACCCTATTCGCGTTCCTGCTCGTCACTTGAGCCTCAGGGCGTCCAGGTTCTTCAGCGCGATGGTCTCCATGCCGTACCTCTTGTGAAGCCCAATCGCGAGGTCTATGCACTTGCTCTCCTCGCCGTGGCAGGTGATTATCCTCTCCGGCTTGGGGTTCATGGAGCCTATGAACTGTATCAGCTGCCTTCGATCCGAGTGCCCGGAGAAGCCGTCTATGGTCTCAACGTCCATCTCTATCTTTATGCGTATCGGTTGACCACGCTCCGTCATGGTTATCTCCTTCAGGCCGTTCTGGATCCTGCGTCCCAGGGTCCTCTCGGCCTGGTAACCCACGAACACCAGGGTGTTCCGGGAGTCATCCGCCCAGTGCTTGAAGTACTCCAGCACGGGACCGCCGTTCATCATACCGGAGGTGGACAGCACTATGAGGGGATCCGAGGAGTTGATCACGTCCTCCCTGCGCTCCCCGGACTCTACGCGGTGGAAAACGTCGGAGAGGAAGGGGTTTTCCTTCTTCTTGAATATGAGCTCCCGCAGGTCCTTGTTCAGGTACTCCGGGTATGCCGCGTGTATCGTGGTGGCCTCCCAGATCATTCCATCGAGGTATATGGGCACCTCTGGAAGTTCGCCCTTGCGCATGTAACTCTCCAGGACGAGCATGACCTCCTGGCTCCTCCCCACGGCGAACACGGGGATCAGTACCTTTCCTCCCCGCTCTATGGTCCTCTTCACCACGTCCTTCAGGCGTTCTGCGGCTTCCCTCCTGGGGGGCTGGAAGTCTTCGCGCCCACCATAGGTACTCTCCATTATGACGGTCTCAACCCTGGGGAACCTGTTGTGAGCCGGGTTGAAGAGCCAGGATCTCTCGTATTTTATGTCCCCGGTGATAACGACGTTGTAGAACCCCTCTCCGATGTGGAAATGGGCTATCGCAGACCCGAGGATGTGCCCGGCGTTGTGGAAAGTGAGGCGAACATCCGGCGAGATGTCCGTGGTTTCCCCGTATTTAAGCGTGATTGTGTGCTTTATCATCTCCTTTATGTGCTTCGACTCGAAGGGGACCTTCTTCCCCTCCGCCTGGGCGACCTTCAGGTAGTCTATGAGGAGCATCACCGCCAGGTCGCGGGTGGGGGGAGTCATGAACACGGGACCCTGGTAGTTGTGTTTGAAAAGGAGGGGGACGAGACCAACATGGTCCAGGTGGGCATGCGTCACCACCACGGCATCTATGTACTTGAGGGGGTTCTGCGGATCCGTGCTGTCCCACACGTCGGGCATGTAGAGGTACGGGGTCCCGCTCCAGTGCTCCTCGCTGTCCCCGACACCAACGTTCAGGCCGCAGTCCACGAGTATGCGGCTCGTCTTCGTCATCAGTAGAGTCGCACTTCTTCCAACCTCGCGATAGCCTCCCAGGGCCACGACGCGGACCCACTGCTCGCCGCTCAGCGGAGGCCTGTTTAGGCGCTTTCCTATATCCCTCAGAATCTTCCGGCGCTCCTCGCGCACTATTTTCAGGTACTCCCTCATCTCCTTCACTATGCGCGATTCCAGCGGAGGTGCCCGCACAACGCGGGGGGCCCATTTCACCTTCTTTTTGATCTGGTTGAGCAGTTCGCCCTCCTTCCCGATGACCGCCCCGGGGGACTCCGCTTCGATGATCACCTCCCCGGTCTCGGGGATGAAGTAGACGCTCTTTATCCCGGCTTCATCGGGAACGATCTTCCTTATCTCCTCCTCCGCCTCCTTCTCGTCCATGAGCATCCGGGGATCGGGTCGCACCGAGATTCTTCTGCGCACGGTCTGCGCTATCTTCTTCACTACCTCAGGGTGCTCCGCGAAGAACTCCATGTCCATGGTGTACACGACTACCAGGGGACCCTCCAGATCAATGCTGGTAATTTCCGCCTGGGGCGCCAGTTCCTCTAGGAGCTCCTTGGTCCTTGTTAGTATGTCTTCCCAGGGCATATAATCACTTCAGCTTCATCCTCTTCATTCTCTTGAGGATCTCCTCCTCCGGCAACTCAACGAAGCCCTTGTCCTTGGTTATGGTCGCCACGGAAATCCCGTCTCCGCTGGCGGCGTCCCTTCGCATGGCGGCGTTGATTCCGCGGATCGCGAGGTTCACACCGTCGCTCAGCGAGAGGTCATCGGACCAGCGATCTTCCAGGACGCCGTAGACGAACAGCGAGCCGGAACCTACGCTGGCGTACTTGTCCTCTATGGCGCCTCCAGCAGCGTCTATGGAGAACACGTGGTAGCCGCGGAAGTCGTAGCCACCGATTATGAGGCCCACGTAGTAGGGGAAGAACTTGCTCTCGTTCAGTATGTTCGAGAGAAGAGTCGCCGCCGCGCCCACCGGCATGAGCATTCCCCTGCGGAGCCTGTACAGCGATATTTCGGCGCGCATGTACCTGACGAGGACCTGCAGATCCCCCACGAGACCTGCCGTAGTCATACCTATGTTCTCGTCAAGGCGGTAGAGTTTCTGGGCAACCTTGTGCGCAATAAACGTGTCCATGCTTGCCCTGTGCTCCGTGGCGAGCACCACTCCCTCTTTCGTCACAATGCCAACCGTCGTCGTGCCTGTTTTAACCTTCTCCATCTTTAACACCCTCTTTAAAACCTAGGCTGGGGTATAATCGCCTTTACGTATTTAAACCTTTTCCGTTTTTTCGAAGACCGTACCAATGTTCGAGGATTGTACCACAAACCCCTTATATATTCACAGGGATTTAAACGTGGTGATGCAAGATGAAGAAGGTAATAATAATGGTGGTGGCATTCGCCATGCTTCTCGCAGCCGTACCAACGATTGCGAGCGCGGGGGGAATGCACCACGATGAAGAGGAGCACATGCTCTTCGGAGGGTTCAACTACACCGACGGTGCTGCTCAGGGAACATTCGTGAGTTTCAGCATAGACCCGAACACTGGAGAGGTGAGCAACTACGCCGTTAATGGGACCACCGTGTTCTCCCAGGTGACCTACGAGAACGACACCAACGGTGAGGTGGAGGTCAACGGACCGGTCCTCTGGTACTATGGCTTCGGGACCCAGGTGAACTGGAGCAACCACAACCCCAGGTGGAACACCATGTGGAGGTTCATCCATGTGCATGACAATCCGGCAGCGGTGTTCCACATAGTAGTGTACGGTGAGGACACGATAACCTACAGGCTGGCAAGCGGCGAGAGTGCGAAGGTGACCGGTAACCACACCATAGTGATCAACGGCACAGTTCAGGGCACCCTGATATTCTCGGGAAAGGCCACCGTTGAGGGCAACGAGATAAAGATAAAGATAGGCGAGAGCAACTACGAGTTCGGCAACTACACGTACAAGGGCGGCAGCGTGATGTTCATCAGAACCAACGCCTGGCACTTCCGCGAGAGGGTGCGCAACATGATAATCAGGGCCATCGCCGAGGGCAAGATGGGCGGAGAGATAAGAGTAGGAGAAAACGGAAAGAGTGACTTCGTGAACTACACCTACGGGTTCCATGCCAGGATAACGCATCAGGAGACGAACCGCCTCAGGCTCACCGTGGAATCGGAGAGCCACGAGGGCAAGGTGGTGATGATAACCGTGGACAAGGACAAGCTGCAGTACGACTCATCCCACAAAGTCGTGGTGAAGCTGGACGGAAAGGAGATCAGGATGACCTCCGAGGACGAGGTGCTCGCAGGTGGAAGTGAGGGCAAGTACGCGGTCATAGACGGCGAGAACGAGGTTACGGTGATGGTGTACGTGCCGCACTTCTCCGAGCACACCGTTGACGTGGAGAGCCAGCCCGAGAGCGTAACGACGGAGATAATGGGGAACCCTATACTGCTCGGCGCAGGTATCGCAATAGTCCTGATAATCGTGATAGCCGCCGTGATCATCCTGAGGAGACGATGACGCCGCCACATCTCTTTTTCTTTTTTTGCTCATAAATTTTAAATACTCCGCAATCTTCATCCAGAGGGATGAAAAGGGCGTTCATTGTGATCCTGCTTGCGGTTGCTCTCATAGCTCCCGTGGCAACGGCTGCGGACGAGGGGAAACCGGAGTATCCAACTATCACCGTGTACTTCTCCGACGGGACGAGCACCAACATAACAAAGAAGCAGTGGGTGGAGATATTCCCCGTGGTCCAGGGAAGAATATCCGGCTACGACTGGTCCGGGAGGATGAAGGAGCTGTTCTTCGACAAATCCCTGAAAGGGCTTAATCCCTTCGGGCTGGACTTCATCCGCGGGCTCGAGGAGCACACCCTGAGCGAGTGGGACAACAACTATGCGAGGGTCATAATAGAGGCGCTCAACTACACGTACAACCTCGACTCCGACGGGGACGGATACAGCAACTACGAGGAACTAAACGCGGGCACATTGCCCGGGGATGCGAACTCCCACCCAGGAATGACCCAGGAGGAGTTCTGGGGAGAGTACCAGGGCTGGATAATAATAGGGGTGCTCATAGCCTCCGTCTTCGTCCTCTACTTCGTGTTCAACAGGGAGAAGGACTAATCGTAGTAAACCCATTTTTTCTTCGCTTTTCTCAAACTGTGTAGACCGAAGAGCACCATGAGGGAAGAGGTAACGGCAATAACCGCGATGCTTATCCCGCCGAGGTCTATGCTCGAAATCGTCAGGACAATTCCTGGCACGACGCTGTAAAGACTGAACTTCATCACCACCTCCGGGTCGAAGAGCATGCTCGTGACCCTGTACCCTGCCAGGTTCGCCGTCACCGCGAGGAGGTAGAAAACGTTGAGGTAGAAGAGGGCGAAGGACGGCGCAAGGCCGGCGGGGGCGTTCCAGTTCAGGTAAAATATGATGGGAACCGATATGAGGGAAACAATGAGCACGTGCACCTTCATGTGCGTCTTTATCAGATCCCATGGGGAGAGGGGAAGGTAAGCGAGGTAGCGGTAATCGTCCATTATGGTAAGCCAGCTGTAAACCACGGTGGAGAATATGGAGAGCATCACCGTGAGGGAGAGGGGCGTGTATATCCCCCGCGAGGCCGCCTCGCTGAGAACCCTCACGAAGATAAAGAGGAGGATCATGGGGAGGAAATAGGTGAGGGTTGACTTCAGAATTATGCCGCCCCTCACCACGTCCACCATCTCCTTCGCCAAGAGAATATCCCTGAACTTCGAGTGGGATGTTCTCAGAAGATTCCTCCGCTCCCGGGTGTCGCTGCGGAACTCCTCGGGGGTCATTGCGTAGGCGAGGGTAAAGAGAGCGGTTATGGCGACGATGGAGTAAAGGAGATGAACCGCATCCCTGGTGTACTGGAACTCGGCCACGGGATAGGGTATCGCGCCGAGGTAGGCCAGAATGAGGTAGAGGAAGACAAGCAGGAGGAAGAGAAAATAAGATGTGCGGTTTCGGTGGTACAGAGCGAATGAAAGGTAAGAGGAGGAGTAGCCCAGGAACATGGAGATCAGGACCGACAGAGAGAACACGGAAACCTGCACCGGGGACATCCCGGAGAAGGGCATGGAGAGGAGGAGCCCGCCGTACATGGGCAGAAGGAAGAGAAGAGTGTAGTAAATAGCGTCGCGCAGGTACGCGTAAAAGTATGTCCTCCTAGTGCTTATTGGCAGCACGGAGGAGGTGTTGACCAGGGTGAACCCCTCCAGGCTCCTTCCCAGGAACTCGAAGGACCCGACGCCGAACCCGTAGATGAAGGTGGTTATAAGCGTCAGCATTATGAAGTCCCTGTAGGGAAATATCCGCATGACGTCCTCTATGAAGATGGAGCCCACGGCGGTGAAGAAAACTATGTAGAGGGGGAAAACGAAGAAGGAGTACTTCCTCGCCATGGCGAGGTGCCTGCGGTACTCCTCAATCAGGAAGTACCTTAGCATAGCCCACCTCCTGAAGGAATAGGTTCTCAAGGTCGTCCAGACGATCAACCACCCTTACTATCTTCCCGTCCTTTATTATGCCCACCCTGGTGCATAGCCTGCTGGCCATCTCGAGGATGTGCGTTGCCATGAATATCGTTCCTCCAGCATCCACGTAATTCCGGAGAACCTCGCGCATCACCCTCTGGTACACGGGGTCAAGATTGATGAAGGGCTCGTCCAGGAAAAGTATCTCCGGGTCGTGCATAAGCGCCGCCGCGAACATGAGCCGCTGCTTCGTCCCCTTGGAGAGGTCTTTGCATATGGTTCTCCGATATTTCTCGAGGTCGAAGCGCGCTATGCTCTCCTCGACCCGTCCATCCGGCAGGTTTCGGAGCTTTGACACGAAATAAAGGTACTCCTCAACCGTCAGGTAGTTGGGCACGCTCTCACTCTCCGGCACGATACCCACGACTCTGCGCACCCCTATCGGGTCCTCTATGGGGTTTATCCCCGCGACTTCCACCTCCCCCCTGGCGGGGGTCTGGCCCGTCAGAACCTTTATCAGGGTAGTCTTCCCGGCACCGTTTGGGCCCAGGAGCCCGAAGACCTCGCCGCGATTGACTTCGAGGTTCAGGCCCTTGAGCACGTGCTTCTTCCCGTACCACTTCTCCAGGTTCTTCACCACTATTACGGGCTTCACCGCATTACCTCCTTCCTTCCAGAAGGTGCCCTTCGGACCTTGCCCAGTTCGGTCATGGAGAAGAGTTCTTCCGCATGGAACACTGGGCCGTCAACGCAAACCCTATAACCGTTTATGCTGCAGGAATCGCATATGCCGATTCCGCACTTCATGTACCTCTCCAGGGAGGCCTGTATACCAACGCTGTACTTCCTCGCGAGGTTAACCATGGCGAGCATCATGGGCTCTGGGCCGCAGGTGTAGATGACGTCGTACTCCCTGTCCTGGAGCAGGTTCTCGGCGAGCTGGGTGGCGAAGCCCTTGAACCCGAGGGATCCGTCGTCCGTCGCGATCCACGGCTTCCTCTCTCGAAACCTTTCCAGGAAGAGAAGCTCATCCCTCGTTCTCGCCGCAATAACGATGTCCGCGTTGGGGAGCATCTCTATGAGGGGAGCGAGGGTCGCCATCCCCGAGCCGCCGCCCACCACTAAGGCTCTTCCTGGGATGATTTCGAATCCTCTCCCGTAGGGGCCGCGAATCCAGAGTTTATCCCCCTCGCGCAACTCGTGCATCCTTGCGGTCCCTGCGCCTATCTTCTTGACGGTGAACCCCTTGACCTCGCCTATGTGAGAGATGCTCATGGGGAACTCGTCCACACCGGGGAGCCAAATCATATAGAACTGTCCCGGCTTCGGCTCTGAGGAATCCCTGAAGAGGAAGGTCCTGACGTCCTTCGCCTCTTCGTGGATCTCTTCAATCTCAACCACGTGGTACATCCTCATCGCCTCTGGGCAGCGCCCACGATCTCGTCTATGCTCTCAACCCCATTCCTCTCCATCCACTCCTCCATCTCCTTCGCAATGAGGGAGAAGACCTCTAAGCCTCGGAGATACACCGCGGTCCCAATCT
The DNA here is from genome assembly GCA_015520985.1 of DHVE2 group archaeon. Classification (GTDB taxonomy): domain Archaea; phylum Thermoplasmatota; class Thermoplasmata; order Thermoplasmatales; family Aciduliprofundaceae; genus JAADDK01. Next base: position 3,614 of record WAOY01000026.1, on the reverse strand, counting down.
GCACAGCGTTAGCGCCGGCCATGATGTATTCAAGGGCATCTCTCCCCGTGGTTATGCCACCAACGCCCACTATCGGTTTTTCCATCTCCGCGCGGACCTCGTACACTGCACGCACCCCGATGGGCTTGATGCACGGTCCCGACAGCCCGCCGAAACGGTTGCTCAGCACTGGTACGCGAGCATCGACATCGATTGCCATCCCGCGCACGGTGTTTATCAGCACGAGCGCATCGGCCTTCTCCACTGATTTCGCTATGCCCACGATGTCATGCGTATTCGGGGTGAGCTTGGCCCACACGGGGATTCGAACTGATTTTTTCACCTCTCCAACGATTTCCTCCACGAGCTCCTTATCGACGCCGACCTCCATGCCGTAGCCCTTGGCGTGGGGGCAGGAGAGATTAAGCTCGATGGCATCCGCGCCGTACTCTTCCATCCTCCTCGCCAGGAATGCGAATTCCTCCGGGGTGGAACCAAATATGCTCCCTATAATTGGAACTCCTCCCCCCTTCGCAATCCGCATTTCCTCGCCATAATTCGCGATACCTGGATTTGCGAGGCCTATGGCGTTCAGGAGCCCCTGGGAATCGGGGAGCTCGTAAACCACAGGATTCTCATAACCAGCTCTTTCTTTCATCCCGATGGACTTCGTTACAATGCCCCCCGCGCCAGCCCGGGCCACGCGGAGCATCGTTTCTCCGGATTCGTCGAGAATCCCGGATGCGAGAATCAGGGGGTTGCGGAATCTAATACCGTTCAACTCGATTTCAAGCATACGTGATAAATCTCCACGGGGTATTAAATCGTTTCGCAGAGAAAAGGCGTAAATACGCAGAACGCATGTCGTTGCACATGGATGCAAAGAAGTATCTCGAAGAGGCGCAGGTCGACGCGATTCTGATATACAACGGAAGCAACGAGGACCTGAACTTTTACTACTTCACCCGGCTCCTATACGGAGGTATTTTTGAGGGCTCCTTCGCCGTGATAACCGAAGACGGTGTCAAGGTGATAACCTCCAAGCTCGAGGAGCAGAGCGCCAGGAAGGGGAAGAACGAGGTTTTCGTTTATTCAAGCTCATCCGAGAGGGAGGAGCTGCTCAAAAAAATAGTAGGGAATGCGGAGAGAATCGGGCTAAACTACGATTCCCTCAGCCTGCGGGATTTCCACAAACTCCGGGACATCCTGGGAGATAGGGAGTACGTGAACGTGGCCGAAAAGATCATGGAGTGGCGCATGGTGAAGGACGATGAGGAACTGAATCTGATGAGAGAGGCGGCTAAGATAGCCAGCGAGGTCGCGGATTCCATTCCTGATTTCCTGGTGGAAGGCATGAGGGAGTACGAGCTCGCCGCCAGGATAGCCTACGAGATGTTCAAGATGGGCGCAGAGGACGTGGCCTTCACGAGCATAGTTGCCTTCGGGGAGAACGCGGCGGAGCCGCATTACCTCTCGGGAGAGAGAAAATTAAAGCGAGGAGACTTCGTGCTCTGCGACTTCGGAGCCAGGTACCACCACTACAACTCTGACATTACGAGAACTTTCGTGTTCGGGCGCGCCAGCGAGGAGCAGAGGGAAATATATTACACCGTGCTCGAAGCGCAGAAGCTCGGCATATCCCTTGTCAAGGATGGGGCGCACGGCAGCGAAATTGACGCCAGGGTCAAGGAGCTGATCGACTCCACCAAGTACAAGGGGAGGATGATTCACTCCACGGGCCATGGGCTGGGGCTTGCGGTGCATGACCATGTGGGGCTCAGCACCCAGCGCGATCTCGTCCTCAGGGAGGGAATGGTGGTCACCGTTGAGCCAGGGATATACCTGCCGGGATACGGCGGTGTTCGCATAGAGGACGACGTCCTAGTGAGGAAAGAAGGTCGCGAAGTGCTGACCTCGGCGAGGAAGGATGAGCTTATAGAGGCCTGACCGAAGTTTCGCACCACATTTTTTGTAAAATATCCCCGTGATTGGAGCCATGGACTGTCGGGGTTTGGGAGAGGAGGAGATAAGAGAATGGATGAGATGGCACTGGGACAGGGCCTGGGAATTCATGAGAGATGGGAGAATGGCGGATTCTAGGAGAGAGTTCATGAGGGTGGAAAAGATGAGGGGATGTCTAACCTCGAAGAAATGAACGGAAAATACGGACCTTAATCATCTTACTTTTTCTGTGGATATATTCGCATCTATATTGGTCGCGTCGCGCGGGGGTTGAAAAAGTTTAAGTGGTTCTGCAGCCACACGCTCGTCGGGAAGCCATCGCCGTCGTCAATCCGGCATAAAATATATAATGTTCACTTCTCATAGGCACTTAACAAATCTTCAGGTTTGTATGCTTTTATCCCCTCTACTCCAAAAAAGTGCCGATCATAGGTGCAAACCTCTTTGATATTTCTGTTCAGCATAAACGCTATGTGAATGGCATCTCTGGAAGTCACATTATATATTTCCAGTATTTCCATAGCCTTTATGGCATCGCTCAACTCTATTGAATAAATCCTTGGCACAATTGTGATTACTTTCTTTGCCAGATCTATCCCCTTCTCCTTCATCTTTATCATTGTGTACCTGTGAAAGATCTCCTGCAGCACTTCCACATTAATAACAGCATCCACTTCTCCCACAGCTATCAACTTAAGAAGGTTTACAGAGGGCTCTTTGTTGGGATGCTCTTTTCCAGCGGCGTACATGAATATGCTTGTATCTATAAATATCACTCTACCGCACCCCGCATTATCTCCTCTTCCATTTTCTCCCAGTCATCAACGGGCAAATTCATGTTTTCTATCTCCTCGATTATCTTTAACTTCTTCTCCCATGCTTTGAGAATATCCTCCGTCAGTTTCTCCCCCAGAATCTCATTTAGATATTCGCCTATCATCAGTTTGTTCGTATTCTTTACTTTTTCCATATTTATACATCACCTCCTTCTATTTTAAGGTTTTCGGAATCTTTCCCTCTCCCATTCCTGCAGAAACTCATCAACTTTTTCTACAGTTTTCTTTGAAGACCTGTTTATCGACTCTATGCCATAATATATGGCTATAATCATCCCCGCATTTGCCAGAGTAATCGCAGTTACAACGAATATAATCATTATGAAATACGGAACGTCCAAATTAAAAATAGCCGCGATGAATATGAGGTCAACGAATAACAGGATGAAGCCAAGCTTGACACGGTTTCGGAGTTTTGCGGTTTTCTCATCTAACATTCCTATTCCCCCTGTGACAGAAAGAAGATCTTTTTATTTTGCTAACAGCTTTGCGCTCAATATCGCTTGTTTCTACAAAACCCTCCAAAATAGGTGCTGGTTTTATTCCTTTCTTTTTACAGTACTGTAGATAGTTGGTCACTATCATCTCTCCAACTTTTCTGTCGAAGAATATTTCAAAGCATTTGTTTAACTGCTGATTGTAATAAACAACTGTCACGAAGGGATACTCATAGGTATAATAATGATCTATTTTCAAACCTTTACATTTATCTATAAGCCCAAAGTTGTCATAGGGTATATAAAAAGATAAGTCTCCAACGGTTATTATTTTAATACCATCATCCATAATAGCAACTTTCTTGACAAAGTTGTATTTTCTGAACCTGATGTATAAAAT
>WAOY01000025.1 GCA_015520985.1 DHVE2 group archaeon | reverse complement strand
TCATAATCGTGGCCACGCCCCTGAAAATCATGAACATAGATAGGCTCAGGATGGACCTGGAGAACTGCGAGAATCTCCGCGGATACTACAGGGTCCTGATAGGCTATGGAAAATACAGAATGGTGAAAATGGAATAAAATTCAGGACAGACCCTTAATCTTCTTGCGGGAGATCTTCATCCCGGACGGGGTGACCACTAGGAAATTCCTGCCTATTCCCGCAACATCCCCGTTAACATCCTTCGCGATGCTCTTCAACTCGTTTATTATCCTCCTTAGCGTGAGATCATCGTTGGCTATGGAGGAGTAATCTATCATCAGGATGTCGCCGTTGTAAACTATATCTGAGAGTTTTCTAACGTCCTCATACCTGTACACTTCGGCCACGCGCACAACCGGCCCCATCGCCTGGCCCTCAACACCTGAATCGTACTCATTCAAATCAATGTACTTGCGGGGTTCCTTGACCCTGTAACTCTCGCCGGGCTTTGGAATCTTCCTCTTCAGAATCGGCATTTTTAACCACCTCTAGGCGTAGGTAATATTTTAAAGAATAAAAATTTTTCCTCAGACCTCGTATTTCTCTAATTTCATTTTTCTCATAGCATTCTCCGCCGCTATCTTTATCACGTCGTAGAGCTCGCAGACCTCGGGGCAGTATGACTTCTCCATGAAGGCGAGGTCCCATACCTTACCCCCGCGCCTTATCAACGCCGACACTATGTCTATGCGCGAAGATGCCCCCGGCCCCACGGCCTGCGCTCCTAGGAGGCTTCCGTCCTTCGCCGCGAATATCTTCATTACTATCTTTCTCTCACTGTACGGGTTGATGCGGCTCCAGCCTCTACCGACAATTTCTCCCCTTTCGCCAACACTTGCGACCTCGTAACCCCCGAATGCGGAGACGAAGGCGCCGGTTGGCTTCGTGTATTTCGCCTTCCCGCCAACGGCGTTTATCGCCGCCACAATTGCCTGGTTTAGCGCTGTTGTTGCAAGCTGAATCACACCATACGGTGTCCTGACGCAGTCCCCTATTGCGAATATGTCCTCATTGGATGTGCGCATCCCCTCGTCCACCAGTATGAATCCCCTCTCGTCCGTATCCACCTTGCCCTTTAGGAGCTCGCTGTTTGGCCTCACCCCTGTGCTCATTATTACCATGTCGAACTCGTATTCCTCTCCTCCAATGATCGCGCCCCTCACCCTCTCATCGCCCAGTATCTTCTCGACCTTCACGCCGTACATCGTCTCTATGCCCTCCTCTTTCAGGTATGAGTCCACGTACTTCGCCATGTCCCTGTCCAGCGCCGTGGGGAAGGCATGCTCCAAGAGTTCGACAAGAGTAACCTCGAGACCGCGGGCCCTGAGGGCATGGGCCATCTCCACCCCAATGGCACCTGCACCAACTACAAGCGCCTTTTTCGCATGATTTGCGTATTCACTTATATTAATCGCATCCTCCACCGTGCGAACGGTGAAAACTCCCTCCTTATCCACGCCTTCTATGGGAGGCACCCAGGGCCTGGCGCCTGCGGCGTATATGAGTTTGTCGTACTTGATCTCCTTCATCTCCCCCGTTTCCAGTTTCTTAGCGACGACAACTTTCCTCTCGGGGTCGATCTCCGTGACCTCGTGCTTCAGAAGTATGCTCACGTTTTTACTCTTCGGGAACGGGTGCACGATCTCCTCGGCTCCGATTTTTCCTTCGACAACCATGGGGATGGAGCAAGGAGAGTATGTTTCGTATCCTCTCTTTTCAACGATTGTTATCTCCTCACCCCTCTTCATCATGGATATCCATCTCGCCGCGTAGAGTCCGCCTGTGCCCAGTCCTATTATGACTATCATAATGGGGCATAGTATTCGCGGATTTTAAGGTGACGGTGCCCCCATCATTCGCTTTCACCCTGTATTTAACCCCCTGCCCAAGAGGACTACCAGGACCGTGAACGCAGTTATCAGGGCTATTTCGTAGGTCTCTATCAGGGCTACTGAGGGCCATGGGATAAGCGTTCCCAGAATCGCGAGGGCAAATATGGCAAGGATGGAGTACCTCAGGCGATTTTCATCGGATCCCAAACCGTAGATCAGCATTCCCACGAAAAACTGCAGGAAGAAATATGTTGAGACGAAGGAATGTGGTCTGGTTCCTGCGTGGAACACACCTATAAACGCGATGAACACCGCGGATATACTTATGTAGGCCGCCCCCACTGTTTCCGCCTTATTTCTAGAGGACAGTATTAGGTGAATGGAAAATGCGATCATTAGAAGGGAAGTTATTACTAATCCGTAGTTGTAAATCCAGGGATTCGTTGCCATCTCTGGCGATCCGAGGTCGCTAAGCGCGTTATGTAGAAAGGAGAACCATTCGTTGTTTTCTATGCTCCACGCCACGAATGCCCAGTACACAAGTGAGGAAATGACACCCATGTATCTTGAGATCCGAAGCACCTCTTGAATGGGCGAGTTTCTTCCCATATTGTATGCATGTGCCTTGTGCATTTACCCTTTTCTGTGGGAACATTTTTAACCAAGGCGCCCATGGGGATACGGTGATAGAATGGGACTTGAGGGAAAGAAGGTCTATGTGATACCCGAGCTGAATTTTGGAGAAATCGTGAGAGAGGAAGAGGATGGCATAGTGGTAAAGGTCCGCACCATAGGCAAGTTCGTGGAGAAAAAATACAGGCGCGAGGAGCTCCGCCTGTGGAGCAGCGAGGTGGAGGAGGCCTGCGGCACGAATCGCAAGTGCTGGAGCATATGCGGAGAGAAACTCTGACACAGCAGCGCATGGAGAAGCCAATAAATACGATAATGCAATTATCCCGTAGGTGATAGAATGTACGAGATTCGTTTTCACGGAAGAGGTGGACAGGGCTCCGTGATAGCCTCAAAGATTCTAGCGAAGGCATTCTTCATGGAGGGGAAATACGTATCCGCATTCCCCTACTTCGGCGTGGAGCGGCGAGGCGCGCCGGTCACAGCGTTCACCAGGGTTGACGACAAGCCCATAAGGGCGAAGTACCAGATTTACGAGCCGGACTTCGTAATAGTTCTCGATCCCTCGTTACTCTCTGCGGTGAACGTGCTGAAGGGGATCAAGGAAAACGGTTATGTGCTGATAAATACCGTCAAGAGCCCCGAGGAGATGCGCTCGCGCTTGAACTTCAAGAACGTGGCCACGGTGGACGCAACTACAATCGCAATAAAGCACCGCCTCGGCTCACAAACAGCACCCATAGTGAACACCGCGATCCTCGGTGCTTTCGCGAAGGTGAGCGGCTTGGTAAAGATTGAGACCGTTATGGATGCCATACGCGAGGCAGCCCCTGCGAAGCAGGAGGAGAACGCGATGGCTGCGAAGGACGCGTACGATGCGGTTAGAATGGGAGGTGATTGAACATGCCTATAATACTGCCCGAGGATCCCACGCCAATAGCCAAGGTCCCGAGCACTGAGAACAAGACGGGTGGGTGGAGAACCTTCCGCCCCGTAATACACTATGAGAAGTGCATACGCTGCTACATCTGCTGGAAGTTCTGCCCCGATGCCGCTATTTACTTCGCTCCCCCGGAGGCACACGAGTCCCCTAAGGAGGCCCTGGCTAAGTTCGACACCGTCGAGATAAACTACGACTTCTGCAAGGGTTGCGGAATCTGCGCTAATGAGTGCCCTGTTAAGGCAATCGAGCTCGTGCTCGAGGAGAGCGTCGGGGGTGATGAGTGATGAAGATGATTCTCACTGGCAACGAGAGCGCCGCGTGGGGCGCCAGACTTTCAAGGCCGAAGGTAATCGCTGCGTACCCCATCACTCCCCAGACGAGCATAATTGAAACCATCGCCGCCTTCATAGCCAATGGGGAGATGGACGCCCGGTATATACGGGTGGAGAGCGAGCATTCAGCTATGGCGGCTTGCATTGCTGCGCAGAACACCGGAGTGAGGACCTTCACCGCAACGAGTGCCCACGGCCTCGCTTTGATGCACGAACTGCTCATATGGGCCTCCGGCGCAAGGTTGCCCATAGTGATGAGCGTCGTGAACCGAGCCATGGCGCCGCCGTGGAGCGTGTGGACGGACCAGCTTGATACCATGGCGGAGAGGGACAGTGGATGGATCCAGCTGTACACGCAGAACAACCAGGAGGTTCTGGACTCCATAATCATGTCCTACAAGATTGCGGAGAAGCACAACGTCCTCTTGCCTACTATGGTGATAGAGGATGCCTTTATTCTATCGCACACCGCCGAGGGCGTGGATGTCCCCGACCAAAAAAAGGTGGACGATTTCCTGGGTGAGTACGATCCTGCATTTAAACTCGACCCGGATGACCCGGCTGGATTCGGCTCGCTCATAATGCCCGAAGGCCCATACATGGAGTTCCGCTACAAGATGGCCCTGGCCTTCGAAGATGCGCGGAATGAGATAAAGAAGGTTGTGGAGGAATACAACGAGACCTTCGAGAGAAATTACTCGCCCTTCATCGAGGAGTACCGCACCGAGGATGCGGATGCGATTATGGTTGTCCTCGGCACAATAGGCTCCACCGCCAAGGACGTCGTGGACAGGATGCATGAGAAGGGGAAGAAGGTCGGTGTTGCCCGCGTGCGCTACTTCCGCCCATTCCCCGCGGAGGAGCTCAGGATGCTTGCGAGGAAGACGGATATGCTCGGCGTCGTTGACCGCAGCTACTCCTTCGGGCCGGGCGCGGATCTCTACGCGGAAACGCGCTCGGTGCTCTACAAGCACACAGATATACCTGTGAAGGGATACGTTATGGGCTTGGGCGGACGGGACATCACCCCGCAGATCCTGGAGAAGGTCTTCGATGACATGCTCTCCGTGGCGAAGGAAGGAGTCGTGGACAAGGAAGTTGAATGGGTCGGACTGCACGGAGATGAGAGGTGGTCATGATGAAGAAATTAACCATTCCGGAAGAGGAGTACATGCTCCCGGGCCACACCGCGTGCCTGGGCTGCGGAGCCACGATTGCCATGCGCTACGTCCTCAAAGCGTTGGGAAAGAACACAATTCTCTCGATTCCCGCGTGCTGCTGGGCTGTCATTCCCGGAGTTTACCCGCACCGCTCCCTCGATGTACCCCTCCTCTACACGGCCTTCGAGGTAACAGGCGCTGCCATATCCGGAATCCGGGAAGCCCTAGATGCCATGGGCAAGGAGGATGTGAATGTTGTCGGGTTCGCAGGAGACGGCGGCACAGCGGATATCGGATTGCAGGCCCTCAGCGCGGCGATGGAGAGAGGGCACAATGTATTCTACAT
>WAOY01000024.1 GCA_015520985.1 DHVE2 group archaeon | reverse complement strand
CCAGAAGATTTCTGGAGAATCCCGAGGAGTTTGAGAAAGCATTCGCAAGGGCGTGGTTCAAACTAACTCACAGGGATATGGGACCTAAATCATGCTATGTGGGTCCATATGTGCCCGAAGAGGAATTTATATGGCAGGATCCACTCCCGCCAAGGGATTATGAACTGATCGGGGAAAAAGAAATAGAAGAACTGAAAAAGAAGATAATGGATTCCGGGTTAAGCATTCCCCAGCTGGTTTACACCGCATGGTCCTCGGCATCAACATACAGGGATTCTGACAGGAGAGGCGGCGCAAACGGTGCGAGAATCCGGCTGGACCCGATGAATCAGTGGGAGGTAAACCATCCGGAAGATGTGAAGAAAGTCATCGGAGTGTACGAAAAGATCCAGCGGGAATTCAACGAGGAAAATGAGGGGAAAGGAAGCAATAAGAGAGTTTCCATCGCTGATCTGATAGTTCTCGGCGGATGCGCTGCCATCGAAGAGGCGGCGAAGAATGCGGGATTCGACGTAAAGGTTCCATTCACCCCCGGCAGGGTGAACGCAAATCAGGACCAAGTAGAGGTAGAATTTTACAGGGAAATAGAGCCTTTCGCCGACGGGTTCAGGAATTACTTCAGAGATCCGAGTGCCATCGACGAGAATGATGTGTACACCACCCCCGAATATTTCCTAGTGGACAAAGCACAGCTCCTTCGACTCACCGTCCCAGAGATGACCGTTCTGATCGGAGGGTTGAGAATGTTGGGCGCTATTTACAGGTACGAAAACCACGGAGTCCTCACTGACAGGCCCGGGGTTTTGACCAACGATTTCTTCGTGAATCTGCTCGATATGAATATCGAGTGGAAGCCTGCGGACAATCATAATTATTTGTTCGAAGGATACGACAGGAAAACAGGTGAACGGAAATATACCGCGACGAGAGTTGATTTAATATTCGGTCATCACGACGAACTTCGGGCCGTATCAGAGGTTTACGCCGCCGACGACGCAAGGGAAAAATTCGTTAGCGACTTTATACGCGCCTGGAATAAAGTTATGATGCTCGACAGATTTGATTTGAGGAATAAAAAAGGAGGTGATGAAAGATGATTGATAAGGAGATAGAAGAGGCGATAAACAGGCAGATAAACGAGGAGCTGTACTCGTCGTACCTGTATCTATCGATGTCTGCGTACTTCGAGTCCTTAGGGCTCAGAGGATTTGCCAACTGGATGTACGTGCAGTACCAGGAGGAGAAGGACCACGCGATGAAATTGTACCGCTACCTGATTGAAAGGGGAGGCCGGGTTAAGCTCTACGCGATAAAGGAGCCGCCCCACGAGTGGAATTCCCCCTTGCATGCCTTCGAGGAGACGCTGAAGCACGAGAGACATATCACGAAGTGTATAAACGACCTCGTTGACCTTGCGGAGAAGAAGAAAGATCGCGCCACGTTCAACCTCCTGCAGTGGTACGTGGACGAGCAGGTCGAGGAGGAGGCCAACGACGAGGAGATAATACAGAAGTTGAAGATGATTGGTGACAACCCTCAGGGGTTGCTCATGCTGGACCGCGAGCTCGCGGCCAGGACTTACACTCCTTTGATGAACGAAGGAGAATGAAAAAAAGGAGGTGATGGAAAATGTTGAGCGAGACCATAAAGAGTGGAGACTGGAAAGGCGAAAAGCATGTGCCCGTGATAGAGTACAGGAAGGACGGAGAGATGGTAGAAGTAGAGGTGGCAGTTGGCAAGGAGGTGCCGCATCCGAACACGCCGGAGCACCACATAGCGTGGATCGAACTGTACTTCAAGCCAGAGGACGGGCAGTTCCCCATAATGGTGGGACGCGTGGCCTTCACGAGTCACAGCGCACCGCTGACCGAGCCAAAGGCCAAGTTCTACTTCAGGTGCCAGAAGAAGGGTAAGATAATGGCTCTGAGCTACTGCAACATACATGGGCTCTGGCAGAACGAAGTGGAACTAGAGTGATGAAGATGGAAGTAATAAGCATTGACAAGAAGAACTACCAGATCGGCGGCGTAATCCTGCTGATACTGGGTATCATAGGTATGCTGCTACCGGAGTTCGCATCAGGGATGTTCCTGCTGCTGCTGGCAGCGCTGCTGATACTGGGAGGCATAGTGTTCTTCATCGCAGGGTTCTACGGAGGCTGGCTCAACTTCCTGCTGGGAATCGTGCTGCTTGCCGTCGGAGCACTGATGTTCATCTACCCCGCGGAATCCCTTTCAGCGATGACCTTCCTCATGGCTACATGGTTCCTGCTGATGGGCATAGTGCAGACCATAGTGGCCTTCGCCATAAAGTCGGACTACGACGGCTGGTGGGCACCGCTGACCGTCGGTATCCTCTCGTTCATACTGGGCATCCTGGTGTTCATGGGCTGGCCGGCGAACTCCGACTGGATAATCGGGCTGTTCATAGGGATAGAACTCTTCCTGGATGGAATAATGCTGCTCGTGTTGAGCGCGTATGGAGAGTGATGCCGTATGGTGAGTGAGGAGGAAGTGCTGGAAGCCATGAAGAAGGCGGGAAAGCCCCTCAAGACGCAGGAAATAGCGGATATGCTCGGAGCGGATAAGAAAGAAGTGGACAAAATCGTGAAGAAGTTGAAGAAAGAGGGGAAGATAACTTCCCCCAAGAGGTGCTACTACGCACCCTCATAAATCACGCGCCAAGGAGGTGATGAAAAATGGTAGTGATAGGAGAAAAGTTTCCGGAAGTGGAAGTGAACACAACGCACGGCCGGATGAAATTGCCGGACCACTTCGCGGGGAAGTGGTTCATACTGTTCTCGCATCCAGCGGACTTCACGCCGGTGTGTACGACCGAGTTCTACGCCATGCAGAAGAGGCTGGAGAAGTTCAAGGAACTCGGCGTGGAGGTCATAGGGCTGAGCGTGGACCAGGTCTTCAGCCATCTGAAGTGGATGGAGTGGATTAAAGAGAACCTCGGCGAGGAAATACAGTTCCCCGTGATCGCGGATGACCGCGGCGACCTCGCGGAGGCACTGGGAATGATACCCAGCGGAGCCACGATAACAGCCAGGGCTGTGTTCATCGTGGACCCCAAGGGAGTCATAAGGGCCATCGTGTACTACCCAGCTGAAGTCGGCCGCGACTGGGACGAGATTCTCCGCGCTGTTAAGGCCCTGCAGATCAGCGACAAGCACGGCGTGGCCCTTCCGCACAAGTGGCCCAACAACGAGCTCATAGGAGATCGCGTCATAGTGCCGCCCGCGGGCAGCGTGGACGCCATAAAAGACAGGGAAGAGAGGAAGAAGAAGGGCGAGATAGAGTGCTACGACTGGTGGCTCTGCCACAAGAAGCTGGAGTGATCCAGCTCCGTCCTCTTTCACTTTTTTATTCCTTGAGGAATTTTGCGTTGATTGCCACAATCACGGTGCTCATACTCATGAGTAGCGCGCCGATGGCGGGATTCAAGAGGATTCCGTAACCGTATAGAACCCCCGCTGCGAGGGGTATCGCGAAGGCGTTGTACCCCGTTGCCCAGGCCAGGTTCTGAACCATCTTCCTGTAAGTGGCCCTCGCAAGGTTTATCGTTCTGACCACATCCCGTGGGTCGTTCTTCACCAGTATTATGTCGGCGCTCTCTATGGCAACGTCTGTGCCAGCACCTATAGCAATACCCACATCTGCCTGCGTCAGCGCAGGTGCATCGTTTACGCCGTCACCCACCATGGCCACGACGTACCCCTCTCCCTGAAGCTCCTTTATCTTTTCGGATTTCTGATGAGGTAGCACCTCTGCGAAGAAGCCGTCCAGGCCTATTGACTGGGCAACCCACTTCGCCACTCTGCTGTTATCCCCCGTTAACATGTACGCCTTCACACCGAGTTCATGGAGCCTCTCCACGGCCTCTTTGGACTCCGGACGTACCCTGTCCGCAAGGGCTATCACCCCGGTAACCCTGCCCTCGACGATCAGAAACACCACCGTTTTTCCCTGCTTCAACAGCTCTTTAACCTCAGGAGAATCAACCTCTATGCCCATTTCCTGAAGGTAACCCGGACTCGCGATCACCGCAGGCATCCCGTCCACCTGACCATCAACGCCCCTCCCGGGTATTATCCGGGAGTTCGCCGTGTCAGGTATCCCAATGCCCCTGTCTCTCGCAGCCTCCACTATGCTCCTGGCAATGGGATGCGCTGAACCGGCCTCCAGAGCAGCCGCAATTCGGAGCACATCATCCTCGCTTATTTCTCCCAGGGCAATAACATCTGTAACCTCGAATTTACCCTCCGTCAGGGTACCCGTCTTGTCGAAGACCACCACCTGCATGTCCCTGGCCCTCTCAAACGCGTCGCGGTTTCGTATCAAAATGCCCCTCTTCGCGGATATGGACGTGGAAACGGCAATGACAAGGGGTATGGCAAGCCCCAGGGCATGAGGGCACGTTATCACCATAACGGTAACCATGCGCTCGAGGGCGAACACAAAGGGCTTTCCGTAGTAAAGCCAGGTGCCAAGAGTTATTAGTCCGGAGGAGATTGCTATTATGGTTAACCAGAAGGCAGCGCGGTTGGCCAGATCCTGGGTCCTTGATCTGCTCTCCTGTGCCTCCTTAACCAGTTCAACTACCTGCATCAGATAGGTATCCTTCCCCGTTTTTTCTATCCTCACCTTTATAGCGCCCTCAATGTTTATT
>WAOY01000023.1 GCA_015520985.1 DHVE2 group archaeon | reverse complement strand
GAAAATGGAAAAGGCAAGGGAGGAAGCGAATAATTCCCCGCTGAACCGGATAGAATTGCACGGGGGGAAGATAGGCATTATAACGAGCGGCGTCGCCTACAACTACGTCGCGGATATCGTTGAGCAGTACGGGATAGAGGCGAATATCCTAAAACTCGGCTTCACGCATCCATTCCCCGACAAGCTCGTGCTCGAGTTCATAAAGAGCGTGGATAAGGTAATCGTCGTGGAGGAACTGGAGCCGTACCTCGAGGAAAATACTCGCGTGCTCGCGCAGATGCACGGTGTGAACGTACCCATCCATGGCAAGCTGGACGGATACTTCCCCAGGATCTACGAGTACAATCCCGATATAGTCAAGGACGCGCTGAGGAAGATACTGAACGTGAATATCCCGGACGAGAAATATAGGGCGAAGCCCGTTGAACTCCCTCCAAGGCCCCCGGTTCTCTGCCCAGGGTGTCCTCATAGAGCAACGTACTACGCGGCGATGATGGCTCTTAAGCAACTTAAAATCAAAGATGCGATAATCACCACGGACATCGGGTGCTATACGCTGGGGATTCAGAAGCCCTACGAGATGGCAGACTATCTGCTCTGCATGGGCTCCAGCATAGGCACCGCCGTGGGATTCTCAAAGGCCACGGATCAGAAGGTGATCGGGTTCGTGGGCGATTCCACCTTCTTCCACGCCGCTATACCGGGATTGATAGACGCGTACCACAACAACGCGAACATGGTGTACGTGATACTGGACAACAGAACCACTGCGATGACGGGGCACCAGCCGCATCCGGGATTGCCCATGAACGGCATGGGCGAGAAGGCGCCCTACGTGGACATCGAGAAGCTTGTGCGGGGAATAGGTATTGAGTGGGTGCGCACCGTGGATCCATACGACGTGAAGGAGACGCTGAAGGCATTCAAGGAGGCGCTGCAGCATGAGGGAATATCGGTGATCATCTCCAAGAGGGAGTGCGCACTGCTCTGGGACGCTCGCCGTAGAAAGCAGGGAGAGTGGTGGGTCTACGAGATAAACCAGGATAAGTGTACGCAGTGCGGCCTCTGTTCGGACTGGCTCGCCTGCGCGGCCATATTCAAGAGGAAGGACGAGGACGGGAAGGTTCGCATGTACATCAACGACGCGCTCTGCGACGGCTGCGGGGTGTGCGCCACGATCTGCCCATTCAACGCCATAGAGAAGAAGGTGATAGAATGAAGACGGGCATAGTTTTCGCGGGCGTCGGAGGCCAGGGCGTTCTCACCGCGTCCAGCATCGTTGGAATCGCAGCCCTGAAAGCGGGAATCAATGTGACGATGAGCGAGGTCCACGGCATGGCGCAGCGCGGTGGGATCGTCGTGACGGAGATGAACATCGGCGAAGCCAGAAGTACATTGGTGGGCGATGGCGAGGCGGACATAATAGTGGGGTTCGAGCCTGTCGAAGCTTATCGTGTGCTTCACAAGGCGCATCCGGGGTCGTATGTTGTGGTGAACACCGAGCCAATAGTGCCAATATCCGCATCCCTTGGGGACGCCAAGTACCCGGACGTGGACGAGCTCATTGCGAACATGCAGGGCCTGAATGTGATAACCCTCGAAGCCACTGACATCGCCAGGTCCCTGGGCAATGTGATCGTTACCAATATCGTTATGCTCGGTGCCCTGGCAGCGGTACCGGCGTTCCCCATAGGGAAGGAGTACATGATCGAGGCGATCAAGTCAAGGTTCCCGCCCAGGCACCACGAGATAAACATCAGGGCCTTTGAGCGAGGATACGAAGCGGCGAAGAGATGAAAAGATTTTTTACCTTGCTCCCTTTACCTTTTCCGTGGACGACCGTTATTTGAAGAGAGCCACGGAGATAGCGGAGAAAATAAAGAAGGCGGATAGGATTGTCATCGTCTCCCACATCGATGCGGACGGTATAACCTCGGGGAGTATCGCCGCTCGCGCTCTGGAGAGATTGGGAAAAGAATTCCGCGTGGATTTCGTGAAGCAACTGGACGAGAAGAAGATAGAGGAATTGAAGGACGAGAATCCCCCGCTCGTCTGGTTCACCGACCTGGGCAGCGGGATGGTCCACCTGATGCACGGATTGAACGCGGTCATCACGGATCACCACGTGCCCAGCGCCCTGAGCCCGGAAGTCCCGAAGGAGAAGAGGAAGAATCTCGCGACGTTCTTCGAGGAGATATCCAGGAATGAGGTCATTCAGCTCAATCCGCACCTCTTCGGGAGGGACGGAGCCGTTGACATCAGTGGCGCTGGCACCACGTACCTGGTTGCCAGGGAACTTGACATGAGGAACGTTGATCTGAGCGCACTGGCAATCGTTGGGGCGATAGGGGACATGCAGGACATGGAGAACTTGCGACTCGTTGGCACCAACCGCTTCATCCTGGCGGAGGGGAAGAGGTACGGGTACGTGGATTATTTCATAGATGCGAGATTCTTCGGAAGGGAGACCAGGCCCATCTTCAAGATGCTGCAGTACTCAACCGATCCTATTCTACCGACCCTCACTGGGGATGACCGCGCATGCAGGAGGTTCCTGGATCGCCTCGGGATAAAGCAGAAGGACGATAGGTGGCGCCGCTGGGTGGATCTCACGCACGAGGAGAAGAGGAAAATACTCAGCGAACTCGTGCGCTTAATCCTGAGCATGAGCTACGGCTACGAACTGGCGGAGAGGTTAATAGGCGAGGTTTACGTGCTCCCCAGGGAGGAGAGCGGCACGCCCTTGCGCGATGCGAAGGAATTCGCCACGCTGCTCAACGCTTGCGGCAGGTACATGAAGGCGGAGATCGGTTTCCACGTATGCCTGGGGGACCGCGATGAATACTACAAGAAGGCTCTGAGCATGCTGAACAACCACCGCAGGAACCTCGTGGAGGGAGTGAACATAGTTCGGGAGATTGGTATAACTAAGAGGGATTACCTGGAGTATTTCCACGCAGGTGACCGA
Organism: DHVE2 group archaeon; assembly: GCA_015520985.1. Lineage (GTDB taxonomy): Archaea > Thermoplasmatota > Thermoplasmata > Thermoplasmatales > Aciduliprofundaceae > JAADDK01. The sequence goes on along the minus strand of WAOY01000023.1, from coordinate 698 downwards.
ATTAATGAGAACATAGTTGGAATAGTGGCATCAATGCTTCTCAGCGAGGAGAAGGAGGAGTTGCCGATAATTGCCTTCGCCAACAGTGAGGACGGCAACGTGAAGGTATCGGTCCGCTCCCCCAGGAGCCTCGTTAAGAAGGGCGTGGACTTCTCGGTCATAATGAAAGAAGCGTCGGAGATGGTCGGAGGGTACGGCGGGGGGCACAATATAGCAGCGGGAGCCTCAATACCCCGCGGGAAGGAGGAGGAATTCCTGGATATAGTGGAGAGGATGATACGGGAAAAGGTGGAGAAGAGCGGCTCCTAGCGGCAGGTTTTGTCCCAGTCCACGTTCTCTCCCTTCTCCTTCTTCACCTTCTCCGGGTCTATGCCCTCGAACTTCTTCCCTACATGGCTCCCCGGCTCGCTCAGGTATCCCCTCTTGCGGGCCTGCCACTCAATCAGGTCGATGAAGATGTGGTAGAAGGGCATCATGAGTGGCCCGTACCAGCGCTCCTCGAAGTAATTCTTCAGGATGTTCTTTCCCTGCCTTATGCCGTGGGTGAGGCACCTCTTAAGCAATTCCATGTGGATGTCGCTCAGCTTGTACGCCCGGAACCAGTCCTTGTCCTTGAGCAATCCCATTGGCACGAAGAACATGGGCATTATTATCGCCTTGAAATCCCAGAGATCGTCCACTAATTCGAGAGTTTTGAT
>WAOY01000022.1 GCA_015520985.1 DHVE2 group archaeon | reverse complement strand
GGTGGTGTTCTTTGTATCCTTCGCAAGTTCAATGGCTTTGCTTATCCAGCATACGGCTTCTGAGAATTTTTTCCGGTATATTTTTATGTCACCCATGACACGGTACCCGTGGCACATGCCCCACATATCTCCCGTCTCTTTGAAAAGAGAGATGCCATCTTTTATGCTTTTCTCCGCCCTGTCAAACTGACCCATGTCCATAAGAACGTTGCCGATGTTTATGCTCGCTATACCCAGAGAATCCCGACTCCCTATCCTCCTGTACGTGTCCCTGGCCCTTGACATGTAATTCAACGACTCCTGCAGTTCTCCCAGCTTGTGGTAGGCAACGCCAACGTTCATGTATGTCTGCGACAGCCCCCTGAGATTCCCCACCTTCTCGTCTATCTCCTTGCTCTTCAGGAAATAGGATATGGCCTTTCTCAGCTCACCGCTCTGGGCCCATAGTATGCCCATGTTTGTGTACAGCCTGGAGAGTTCCATCAAGTCACCTTTCTTCTTCCTTATGTCGATCACTTTCTCCAGAGCTTTCATGGCCTCGAGCACTCTGCCCGCGTAATGGTTGAGGGTTGCGAGGTTGTCAAGATAAACTGCACTCACCTCCTTGTCGCTGGTGGAGGATGCTATTTTTTCCATCTCATCGAGGATCTCCTCTGCGCTATTCATATTCCCGGACTTCAGGTATATCCACATCTTTTCGCTGAGTAACCTTACCCGAAGGAGGGCATCCGATGAGATCTCCAGGCCAGAGTCCACGCTCTTCATCTCCTCCCTGAATGCGCCCATCTGGCGCTGAACCTGAGCAATCCTGAGGTACGCCTCCGCTTTATCATTGCCCTCCGTTATTTCAAGGAGCTCTCCGTACTTCTCCAGGGACTCACCGTACTTTCCCCTCAGCATGTAAAGGTGGGCCAGTTTCCTCAATATTTCCCGTGTTTTAATTTCCATCTTTTCTTCCTTGGCCAGTTTAAGTGCTTTTTCCAGCATGCGTATACTGTCCTCGTAAGCGTATCTCTTTCGGGCACATTCGCTTGCCTCCATGTAGTATTCCACGGCCCTGTCTATCTCTCCGCACCTCTCGTAGTGAAATCCCAGGTTGATGCTTTCCCCAAAGTCCCTGTTCTCTCTCCTTTTTTCTTCCACAGCCCTTGCTATTCTCCTGTGAATTTCCTCCCTTTTCGGCGTGTGTTCGTAGAGAATCCTCTGGACGAGGGGATGGGTGAACGTATACTGCCCCGATGCCGCCCCGCTCAGAAATCCAGATTCTACCAGGCTGTTCAGGATGTCCTCCAGGTTGCGAGCCTCCACAATCCTTGAGAGCAGGTCCACGGGTACAATCTGACCTATCACGCTGGCGACCCGTAGGACGTCCACCTCCTCACCCCTGAGGTTCATCAATCTGCTTAGAACGAGTGCCTCCAGGCGAGATGGTATTTGTGGTTTCTCAGATGGGAGCTCACCGACCGTTCCGGATGGCGCCATTCTCCAGGCAGCCTCCACTATGAACAGGGGATTGCCCCCGGTTATCTCCCACATCTCATCCGCCAGTTCAGACGGTACTTCCTCTCCCAGTATCGACGACAGCAGTTGGGCAGTCTCCTCCCGGTTTAAGGGTCCCAGTTCAAATTCCACCGGGCCACATTCTCCTAATCCCTCCAATTCCGGGCGGTCACCATCGTCTAGCAGGGTGAAGAGGAACACCACAGGGGCGTTTTCTATGTTTTTGCATAGATACGATATCAGGGCCACCGTGGAGTCATCGGCCCACTGAATATCATCTATGAAGAATAGAATTGGCTTTTTTCGCGCCTCTCTCGTAATCGCGCTTTTTATCTTGTACCACAACTCGTTTCTCCTCGTCTCCATGACGTCTCCATCGTACACAATGCTCTCTTCCCTCTCAAGCTCCCGTAGGATCCTCTTGTGCCCCCGAAGTACATCCGGGGATGAGCGAAACATGTAAACGATGGGAAAGTACGGGTAATCCATATTCGCGTAGCATCTCCCCAAGAGGGTGGCGAAATTTTCCCGAGAGGCTTGGTTTACCATTTTTATTGCCAGTGTTGTCTTCCCTATCCCCGTGGGGCCCCTCAGCACTATGCACTTCAACTTCCCCTTGCCAACAACATCTCTGAGCATGTCCCTGAATTTATCGAGAAATTCCTCCCGGCCCACCAGAATACTTGATGTCCCCTCTGGAAGGTGCCCCCTAAGATGAATATTTCCGAACTCGTCCATCTTGAGAAGGGCCGTGATTTGAGCATCATTTCCCTCTATGTAGTTTGATACCTCGGAGAGGGGAATAGAGATGACCTCCCTCTCGTCCAGTATCACTCTGACTTCTCCCTTCCTGTACCTGGAAATTATAGCCTCCGCCACCTCAAAGCCCCGTTGCGTTAGGAAATAGACTTTCCTCTTTTTATGGCCCCTGACCCGGCGAACCTCCGAGAATATGATGTCGGATTCCTGCCTCTCCATTCTACCCAGGACCACGGATATGTAATTTCTGCTGGTTCCAACCGCTTCCCCTATCCCCTCCTGGGTAATC
>WAOY01000021.1 GCA_015520985.1 DHVE2 group archaeon | reverse complement strand
GTTCAATCCTGTGAAGCTTAACTTTGTGCTACTCCGGGGTATAAATGAAAACGAAGTGGAAGATATGATACGCTTCTCTGCCGAGACCGGCGCGATACTGCAGATCATAGAACTCGAAGCACCAATTGAGAAGGAGCAGACCTCGTTTTTCCGGAAGTACCACCTCAGCCCGAAGTTCATAGAGGAGCATCTGGAGAGCGTTGCGGAGAGGATCGAATACAACGAGCTGCACCGCAGGAGGCGCTATATCTTCAACTTCTCGGGGAAGAGAGCAGAGGTGGAGATCGTCAGGCCGATGCACAACAGCGAGTTCTGCATGAACTGCACCCGAATAAGGCTGACGAGCGACGGGAAGCTCAAGCCCTGCCTGCTGAGGAACGACAATCTCGTGGACATCCTCACCCCCATGCGCAACGGCGCGAGCGATGATGAGCTTGTTGCGCTGTTCAAGGAGGCCATACTCCGCAGGGAGCCGTACTGGAAGCCCGCAAACTGGAAAGAGAGATGAAAGATGCTACGATTTTCGGAAAAATTAGAAATAGAAAGGTGCCATGGGGATTTCAATGCCCTCGCAGCAAGCGCTTCTGGGCCTCGGGGCTGTAATTATAATCGCGATTCTCGCAGTGAACCTGCCCGAGGTCCACTTCAGCGTCGATTACGTTCCTACGCCGAATCGCGAAGTCGCAGTATCCCCCGGGGGTGAAATGCACCTCGACCTATCCTTCATCTACCTGGGGTTCATCTTCTCCCTCATAATCTTCTCCATCGCCGGCGCCATATACTACCGCAAGCGGCTGGGGAAGCAGATACTTGAGGAACTTCTAGCAGGTCTTGTATCCTTCGGGCTCTTCATGCTCCTCCTCATGGTGTTTTTGTATCTCTCCACGGCGGGCAAACCCGAATTCTCATCGCCGGGAAGCATAACATGGGAGGGCTTCGCCAACGCCCTCGCCATATACGGGCTTCTCGGGCTCCTCCTGGGCGTGATAATCTACACCTTCCTGCGGAACTTCAGGGTGAAAGAGAAGAAGAGGGAGGAGAGGAGAGAATTCAAAAAGTACGTGGAGGAGGCGATTTACCAGGTCAAAATCACGGAAGACGTGCGCGGGGCGATACTCGCCGCTTACAGAGAGATGGAGCGGATGATGATGGCCCACGGGGTGAAGGACGAGAGGTATTACACTCCTCGAGAATTCGAAGAGTTCGCTTTATCCTCTTTGAAGGTATCCGAAGAGCCTGTAAGGGTCCTCGTTTCCCTCTTCGAGATGGCCAGGTACAGCAACCATCCCCTGGGAGAAGAGAGCAGAGATGAAGCGTTGAAGGCGCTGGAGGCGATACGCGGTGAGCTATCTTCGTGATATCGTAATGTACGCGGTGATGGTGTCAATCCCACTGGGAATTTACTTCGCCATGCCCGTGGAGCACGATCCCGTCCTGGCAACATGGATATTCGCCGTGGTTAGTTTCGCCTACCTCTCCATGGTATTTGTGTTCAGGCATTATCCCCGGGAAGCGCCAAGGATGAATGAGGAGAAAATCAGGGTGGACAAGAGCGAGATCGCGCATTTCTACGAGATAGTGGAGAAGGCATTAAAGGAGAATCCAGTGGCCCAGCGGGAGGTGGAGATGAAACTGCTGGAGATGGTGTCCATGGAACTTTCGCTTAGGTACGAGATTCCCGAGAGGGTGATAAGGTACAACATGGGCAACGAGGCCTTCCTCTCGAAGTACCTGGGGGAGGCGGGGAAAACAGTAGCGGATTTCTTCAATCGCAGGCACGAACTAACGTTGAAGATCCCGAGGGAAAGATTCCTGACGGAGGTTGAGAAGGTAATGGAGGCGATGAGATGAACGAGAAAATAAACGAGATAATAGAGGAAGTGAAGCGCGTGATCGTGGGCAAGGACGATGTTTTGAGGGAAGTGCTCTTCACCATCCTCGCGGGAGGGCACATCCTCTTCGAAGATAATCCAGGATTGGCGAAAACCCTCATAGCGAGGTCCTTCGCCCAGGTGATAGGGATGGACTTCAAGAGGGTGCAGTTCACCCCGGACCTGCTGCCCAGCGACATAACGGGCACGTACATCTACGATAGAAAGAGCGGAGAGTTCAGGTTCATGCGCGGGCCGGTGTTCACGAATATCCTTCTGGCGGACGAGATAAATCGCGCCCCGCCAAAGACCCAGGCGGCCCTCTTGGAGGCGATGCAGGAGAAGCAGGTTACGGTGGAGGGGGAGACGTACAAGCTCGAGGATCCCTTCATAGTGATTGCGACGCAGAACCCCATTGAGTACGAGGGCACTTACCCCCTGCCCGAGGCTCAATTAGACAGATTTCTTGTGAAGCTCAGCATCGGCTACCCGGACCACGAGGGAGAGAAGGAAATCCTGCGCAGGAGGATTTCGTGGATGAAGGACGAGATAACCCTGCGAAGGGGGGTGCAGAAGGACGAACTCCTGAAGATGCGGGAAGAGGTGGAGAAGGTCTATGTGGAGGAGGACGTGCTGGATTACATAGTCCGCCTCGTACGGGCAACGAGGGAGCACATACAGGTCGAGCTCGGCGCTTCTCCGAGGGGTTCATTGGCGATCCTTAAATTATCCCGTGCAAGGGCCTACGTTATGGGGAGGGACTACGTCATACCCGACGACGTGAAGAGCACAGCCAGGATGGCCCTGATACACCGCATAATACTCAAGCCCGAGCCATGGATTCGCGGCGTGCGCCCGGGAGACGTGCTTGAAGAAGTTCTTCGCAAGGTTCCCGTGCCCAAGGTGTGAGGATGAAGACCCTCACCTTCTACGCATTCCTGGCGTACGCGGCATTCTTCGTAATCCTCTCCCTCGTGTCGTTCAACCCAATACCGGCGTTCATGGCGATTCCCTTCTTCTGGCTGATATTTCTCGACGGCATAACGAGGTACGAGAAGCCATCAGTGCAGAGAGAGGTGCCCATAGAGAAGTACGTGGAAGGCGACGAGGTTACGGTGAAGTACAAAATAAAGGGCCGCGGGTACTACGAAATCGAGGATGAGCTCGTGTCTTTAAACGGCACCGTGGAGGGCGAGGAGGAGAGGGAGGAGATAAAAATGTTTGAGAGCTTCGGGGAGATCAAGCTGAGGGAGCTTCGGGTACACGGCGAGTCCTTCGCGGGGCTCGTTGAGCACAGGGAGATCATAGATACGAGGGGCACGATAAGGGTGTACCCGAAGATAGAGTACGTGCGCAAGTTCCGCATCAAGCCCCGGAGGACGAGGAGCCTTCTCGGGGACTATCCCTCGAGGAGGAAGGGGCAGGGGATGGAGTTCAGAGATATACGCGAGTACGAGCCCGGGGATCCCATGAGGCAGGTGAACTGGAAGGCCAGCGCCAGGAAGAACGAGCTAATGGTGAACGAGTACGAGAGCGAGAGAACCGGCGATACGGTCATCCTCCTCGACGTGCGCAGGTTGAGCGCCTGGGAGGAGTACGAGAAGATACTGACGCATTCTGTCAGGGCAGCGGCAACGCTGGCAACGTATCTATCCCGCACCAAGAACCGCGTGGGGTTCGTGCTCCTCGGGGACACGGTGGACTGGATTTACCCGACCCACGGAAAGAGGTCCCTCTACCTCATCCTCGAAAGGTTGCTCACGGTTAGAAGCGAGAAGATGAGCCACATCCCATTCGAGTATGGGAAGTTCATCGTCTCCCGCTTCTTCCCGCCGAACTCGTTCATAATCGTGATATCTCCCCTCCTGAGCAGGGACGTGGATTCGGCGATAGTTGAACTCCTGGCGAAGAGGTACGACGTCCTGATAATCTCCCCGGACATAATCCCGGAGAAGGATGACCTCGCCGCAAGGATCCTCGCGCTGGAGAGGAGCATTCGCCTGCGGAGACTGCGCCTCTACGCCAGGGTTGTTGACTGGAACCTTGAATATCCCCTGACCAAGGTGCTGATGGTGTTGAAATGATGGCGAAGGAGAAAAGGGAAATGGCTGCGTATTCGCTGCTCCTGCTGTACTACCTGATAATCGCGGGCATGTGCGATTCCGCCACCATCGGACTGCTCCTCGGGATCGCGGTGGGAGACGTCATAGTCATCTCTCTATACCGGGCATTCGGCGAGAGAGCCTTGCTGTACGTGCATTTCTTCGTGGCTCTACTCGCGCCCATGATCCCCCACATGTACAGCGCCGGGATATACGCATGGGACATAGTGATTCTATACTCAATCCTGGCGCTGCTCTTCGTGCATTTCCTCCTCCTGAGATTCAGCGGATACAAGAGGATCCACGGGATAACGTTCATGCTCTACTCCTCCTCTCTCCTCCTCTCCATGGTCACGGTCATCCTCATCCTGTACTTCCCCGTACGAGTGGGGACCGTCGGAATCGCGGCCCTGGTGCTCGTGATGATCCTCCTCTATTACTTCCTCTCCAGGCCTAGTCCCTGAACCTCAGGATCGCGGCTATGCCCCCGAGGCTCTCCAAAATCTTACCCTTCTCGTGCGCAGTGCTTATAATATGGACCTCCGCAGCCGTATCCCTGGCCAGGCGCATCAGGTTCTCGTACTTCCTGTAATTCCTGTCGGTAACGAGGAGAGTCTCCACCGCGCCCATGTTCAGGTACTTCTCCACCTCCTTGGGCCCGTATGCGTAAAGTCCCTCCTTCTTTATCTCCTCAAGGAGACGGTCCACGAGCTTCTCCTCCCTCGCCATCCTGGTATCGCTGAGAATCTTGTGCAGAGAGGATTTGAGGACCTCGTGCACCCCGCGCATGTCCCCGTGGGAGGCCTGCATTACCACGAAATTCTTTAACTCCCCCTTTGCGAAATTGACGAAGTTCTCCTTGTAAAACCCGGGGCCGAGGATAATCAAAGGAGCGTTCTCGTCGCGGATGTCTTTAATCGCAGCCAGCACCTCGCCAAAGAACTCCTCGTCCTCATCACCCCTCTTTCGTATGCTGGCTATCTCCTGCACTCCATACGCGCGAAGGACTGCGATGGTCGCCAGGCCATGCTCCAGACCCAGGAAGTAAACCTGCGGTTTTTCCGCGTTCTTCACCGCTTCATCCAGGAGATCCCGCTCCTCCCTGCTCCAGGAGTCCTTGACTATGGATATCTCGTCCCCCACACCCACATTTATTGTCTGGTGCAACCCGAGGACATCCTCCGGGCCCGCCTTTATCACGCCGGAAATTCTCAGGCGGTCCGCAAATTCCTGAAACTCAACCTTCTCAACGTGTATCCCGAGGCGCATTCTTTTTCGCGCAGTCTTCTTTGCCCGGAGGGAATCGCTGCTCCTCTGCTCCTTCCTGAACACCGTGCCGAAAACCAGGTCGCCGGGGCGAATTACGTTCTTCAGGTACCAGAGGTCGTCCACGTTGTCCACGCGCACCGAAATCTCATTTTTCTCCTTCTCCTCAATCTTCATCGGCACCACCGAGAATTTCGCGAATTTCCTTCTCTATTCTCTCCGTATGCGAGCCGTACCAGTAGACGCGGTTGCACTTCGGGCAGAGGTAGAACTCGTCGTGATTCTCGTAAACATACTCGGGGACCCTGCCTCGGATCTTCTCCTTCTCCACGGGCACCAGGGGCTCGTTGCACACGGAGCACCTCGTTAGGAGATTGTCATCGCTCAGGCCGAATTTCTCCACGAGGAATCGCAGCTGCTCGCGGTAGTCGTCGCTCTCGATGTAAATTCCATTCGCCCGGGCTGCGAGCTCCCTGTCCCTCGTTAGGATTATGCGCCCCTCCCTCTGGGCGATTTCAATTATTTCCTCATCGCTCATGTCCCCTGAGGGATAGTAGGTGTCGTAGCCCATGAAGCGCAGGTACTTCGCCAGTTTGCCGAGCATGTGGTCGGCGAGGAACTTCATAGGGAGTAATCCACCGCGGGGTTTATTTTTTTCCTCTCATAGCGCGGCCGAACACCTAAACCCGCTTTCGTCGATATTTTTCTGCCGTCATTGGGGAAGATTTAAATCCCAGATTTACATACTCTAAAGTATGATACTTTCGAGTAAGTTTATCGACAGGGAGGAGGAGATGAGGTACCTGGAAGACAGGTACAGGAGCGGGAGAGCCGAGCTCATACTGATTTACGGCAGGAGGCGGATAGGCAAGACGTACCTTTTGCGGAGGTTGATAAATGAGCACAATGGTGTTTATCTCCTCGCAGAGGAGAGCGAGAACGTGCTCGATGACTTCTCGAGTATTCTCGCGGAGAGGTTTGGTGATCCCGTTCTCCGTGAGAACCCGCTGAGAAGCTGGAACGCCTTTTTCACGTACCTTGCCGAGAGGAGCAGGGAGAGGTTGCTGGTTGTTATAGACGAGGTTCAGTACATAGTCAAGGGCGAAAAAGGATTCCTTTCAATTCTGCAGAAGCACTGGGATTCCTCGCTTTCGAAATCAAAAATAATGCTCGTCCTGTGCAGCTCCACAGTCTCGTTCATGGAGGGCGTTATGAGCTACAGATCCCCCATATATGGCAGAAAAACCGGGAGCTGGGAGGTGACCGAGATTCCCTACTATCGCCTACCTGAGTTTTTAAACACAGGATACGAGGAGACGGTCAGGATATACTCGGTATTCGGGGGTGTGCCCCAGTACTGGAGCAGCTACGACCCGCGCAGGGATATGTGGGATAATCTCCGGTACCTGGTACTGGAGAAGGGCTCTCTTTACTACGATGAACCCAAGTTTCTTCTCAAAATGGAGCTACGCGATGTTTCCCGCTATTTCTCCATCCTGAGAAGCATAGCCCAGGGGTACACGAGGTTCGGAGAGATAGCAAACAGCAGCAGGATAGAGAGCAGCTCACTGGGGAAATACCTGTCCGTTCTGGAAGACCTCGGCTATGTGGCAGTTGAGCGCCCGGTGGGAGCGAAAAAGGGGGGCATTTACAGAATAAAGGACAACTTCTTTGATTTCTGGTTCAGGTACGTGTACCCGCACCGTGCAAATATAGAGATGGGCATGGACATAGTGCCCATCATCAGGAGGGATTTCAACGCGTATGTGGGCAAGAAATTCGAAGATCTGGGAAGGAGATTCATCATGATCCTCAACGCACGGGGGAAACTTCCAGAAAGATATGAGCATATCGGGAGATGGTGGCACAGGGGAGAGGAGATAGATATCGTCGGTATCGGTGAGAGAACCCTGTTGCTGGGGGAGGTCAAGTGGAAAGACTTGGACTGCAGGGAGGTGGAGAACATAGTAAAATCCATGGAACAAAAGGCGGACCGTATAGGGCCCAGAGACAAAGAAAAGAGATATCTGATTGTAGCGAGGAACATCAATTGCAGTAAAAGAACGAATGCGGTGCTGTATGACCTCAACGCAGTCTTTTCTCCATAAAAACAGCGGATATCGAGATCCGGAGTGCAAAACAACCAGGGGAGTGCGGGTGCCGGGGTTCGAACCCGGGCTAGAGGCTTGGGAAGCCCCCGTCCTACCACTAGACTACACCCGCTTCGGTTGGGTAATTCCACGGAGGAATATTAATTTAACGGATGCACCGGGAAGCAAAATTAAATACCGCGTGGCGATTGGGTACGGGTGAACCCGCCGGCAAAGAACATCTACGGCATCCAGGTCCTATCCTACACGGCGATAATGCTATCCATAACCTTCGTGCCCAAAGTAGCCAGGGTTCTCGGGGCTGATTGGCTTCAGATATCCATAGTCGTTGGCGCGTACAACATATCCTACTTCCTCTCCTCCATGATCTTCGGCAGGCTCGCGGACCTGCACGGGAGGCGGAGGTTCATAGTTCTGGGCCTACTCCTCTCCACAGTCTTCTTCTTCCTCCAGTCCTTCTACTGGGATTACGTCTCGCTCCTGATCCTCAGAACCCTCGCGGGGTTCACCGTCGGTATTTTCCCCGCGGCAGTCATTTCCATGGCGCACGATTACGGGATGAAGATGGGCAAGCTCTCCTCCTGGGGGGCCATGGGATGGGCCATCGGCTCATACCTGGCGGGAATAATCGCGAGTTTCTTGGACTACAGATACACCTTCCTCATCTCCGCGGTTTTCTTCCTGGGCGCGTTCCTGGTATCACTGCCCCTGAGAGAAACCGGAGTTCGCGTGGAAAGGGTTCCCTTGTTCCCGGTGGATGTCATGAAGAGGAATCTCCCCGTGTACCTGGCCTTCTTCTTCAGGCACACCTCCGCTACCATGATCTGGACTTTCTGGGTTCTGTACATCGAATCGATCCACGGAGATGCCTTCTGGCAGGCGGCAACCATGGGGATAAACTCCACGACTCAGTTCTTCCTCATGTACTTCTACACCGACCTGGGCAGGGCGAAGAAGTTAATTCTCTACGGGCTAATAGCATCCTCCATCACGTTCCTATCCTACGCGTTCATAGGCAATGTGTACCTGATAATTCCTGTGCAGGTCCTCCTCGCCCTGTCCTGGTCCTTCCTTTACGTGGGCTCACTGAAGTACCTAACCGAGAGAAACAGGGAAAAAGCGACCGCAACAGGATTGCTGAATTCAACGATAAGCATAAGCGCCGCCGTGGGGCCGTTCCTGGGTGGCATGGTGATGCAGGCGTTCAACTCCTACTTCGCCCTTATGCTCTCCTCCTTCATCCTCTCCTCCCTGGGGATAGTGGTCTTCGCCCTGGGGTGCAGGGAAAGACTTAAATAGTAGTGTTCTAATAGAACGGCGAAATGGAGAAGGAAACGCTCCTCAGGGAGGTCAAGAACATTCTGATGCGCGGAGGTTACCGGATAGGTGAGCCCGTACTCCGGAGCATGATATTCGATATCATCGCCAGGAAGGGCGAGAGGATCCTGATTATAAAGGTCCTGCACAACGCAGATTCCCTGCGAGTGGAAGTGGCCAGGGAGATGAAGATCCTGGGTCACGAGTTCAAGGCATCTCCCATGGTCATCGGGATGAGGAGCGGCACAGGACCCCTCCTTGACGGCGTGGTTTATTCAAGGCATGGCATTCCGGTTATATCCCTGCAGACCCTCTACGATATCGTGATCGAGGGTGTGAACCCAATGGTCTACGTGGCCCCCGGAGGCTTCTACGTGGACATCGACGGCGAACTCCTGAGAGAGATAAGGGAGAAGCGCGGAATATCCCTTGGGGAACTTGCGCGAGTGGCGGGGGTCACGAGGAAGACGATACAGCTCTACGAGGAAGGTATGAGCTCCACCGTAGATATCGCGCTCAAGCTCGAAGAATTCCTACGAGCTGAGCTCATAAAGCCCATAGATGTGTTCAGCTTCGCGGACCTGTCCGAGGAGAGGGCCCCAGAGGAGGATATAATATTTCCGGACATTTACAGGCGCCTCGTGGAGATGGGCTACGATGTGTTCCTAACCGTCAAGTGTCCCTTCGAGGCCATAAGCAAGGACGAACGTGATCTAATGCTCACCGGGTTCGAGGAGAAGGAGAGAAGGCTCAAGTACAAGGCGCAGAACATACGCATCTTCTCGGAGATCCTTGACAAGAGGGGGTTCATAGTTGTCTCAGACACCAGGTACGAGGACTACAACGGCGTGGCGATAATCCGCAAGCGCGAGATAATGCGCTACGACAAGGACGAACTCAAGAGGGTGGTGGAAGAGAGGAGCGGTATATGAGCCTCTTAAAGGAAGTCAGTGTGAATGGCAGGGAAGTCGTGTTTTTCGGCACCGTGAAAGGGCTCGTGAGCGAGCGCGCCGAACTGAGGAAGGCGGTGGATAAGCACAGGCCGGATTTCATCCTGGTGGCTATGTCCCCAGAGGAGATGCTCGGCCTGGAGAAGTACCTGGAGGAGCCCTTCGAGATAGACCCCGACGACTACTCCGTGATCTACGCGAAGAAACTGGAGAGGTTCGGGGAGGTCGGGCTACCCGTGCCCACCTACCTGGAGCTCTTCGCCCTTATGAAGGAGCGAGGTTTTGAGGTGATCCCCATAGACATGCCCGACGAGGTATACACCGAGGTGTTCACCAGGAAAATAGACGTCCTCAAGATCATACGCCACGACATGCGCAAGAGGAAGATCTGGAGGATGGAGTTTCCCGCCGAGACCCCGGAGGAGTTCGCAATCCAGTGGGACCGGGAGGTGAACAGGATAAGGGAGTACATGGAGGTGGAGAGGGAGAGGGAAAGGTACATGGCCGAAAAGATACTTCAGGTCCTCGGAGAGAGGGAAGGGCGCGCCATGGTCATAGTGGAAGTGGAGAGGATGGACGGAATAATAGACCTGGTCAAATCGGGAAAGGTTTAAAACCCTGATGGGGATGCCGTGGTATGGCCGAGGATAAGCCCTACGAGGTATTCGAGCATACCGCCGACATAGGGATTATCGTTCGGGGAAAGAGGGTCGAGGAACTTTTCGAAAAGGCGGCCTACGCCATGTTCGACCTCATGGTGGACCTCAGCACAGTGTACTCAGTAGGAAAGTACAGGATCAAGATTTCCTCGCCAACCCTGGAGGACCTGCTGGTGGATTTCCTCTCCGAATTGCTGTACGTTTACAGCGTTGAGTTCTTCGTCATGAACGACTTCAACGTGCACATACGGGAGGGGGGCGAGGGATACGAGTTATCTGGGATAGCCCTCGGCGAGCCTCTGAACCGGGAGAAGCACACGGTGAAGATGGAGATAAAGGCTGTGACCTACCACGAACTGGAAATAAATCTGGAAAAGGGGTACGCGAAGGTCCTCTTTGACATCTGATCACTCGAATATCGGCCCGAGGATGTTGAGTTTTCCGTCCTTGAACTCGAAGGCGAACTTCTCCATGCTGTGCTCCGCCGTGCGCATCTTCTCTACCTGCAGGTATCTCACGAGCCTTCCCCGGGAGCGGTCCACGCCAAGGTGGATTATACCGTCCACCAGGAATCCCTCGTTGCCTATGTAACTCACCCCGCCGCCCAGCTGCTCCTCCATTATCACGAAGGAGTACAGGTTGTAGCTGCGGAGCGTGCGCATGAAGTAGAACATCTGCTGCCTGAGGTTCGTGGTATCCGGCATTATGGAGTAAAGGGCACCGAGGGAGTCTAGGGTGAAGAAGGAGAACTTGTCCTTCATCTCCTCCTTGAAGTGCACTATCATCTTCTCTATGAGGGAGATGTAATCCACCATCTCCTGCTCCCCGAGGAGGAGGTCCATCTCCCTCAGGTCGCTTATGTCCGAGACCTGCATGTTTCTAGTGAGCTTGATGCCAAGGCTCTCCATGTTGGCCAGGTGCGAATCCACCGATTCCTCCAGGGTGGTGTACAGCCCGAACTCGCCAGTCTTGGTGAGGTAATGCGTCATCACCGTGTAGGCGAAGGTGGTCTTCATCGATCCCGGGGGACCGACTATGAGAATCACCTTGGGCTTGTTCACATCCTTGACGAATATCTTCTCCAGTCCGGGAACCGCGTGGAAGAGCATAGTACAATATGGACATCAGGGATTTAATATTTTTCCCGGTTCCCTTGAATCCAGAGAAAAGAGAAAAAAAGGGTTCAGTAGATGCCCTGGTCTATCATCGAGTCCGCCACCTTCACGAAGCCGGCGATGTTGGACCCGAGGAGCAGGTTTGTGGGCTTGTCGTACTTCTCCGCGTACTTCAGGCCTGCCTGGAATATGTTCCTCATTATGCCCTGCAGCCTGCGGTCCACCTCCTCGGCGGTCCAGTAGGTGAACTGGGCGTTCTGGCTCATCTCCAGGCCGCTCACAGCGACGCCTCCAGCATTCGCAGCCTTGGCGGGTCCGAAGAGCACGTCGTTCTCGAAGTAGAGGTTTATCGCATCGAGGGTGCTGGGCATGTTCGCGCCCTCCACCACTGCGATGAGGCCTGCGTTTATGAGCATCTTGGCATCCTCTGCATTGATTTCATTCTGCGTGGCGCTGGGGAAAGCAATATGAACCTCGCCCGCCTCCTTGGCGGCGACCTCCCAGGCCTTCTTTCCGGGGAACCAGGGCAGGTCGAACTTCTCGGCGACCTCCTGCAGGCGTCCGTGCCTTATGGCCTTAGTTTCGTAAACTGCGTTCCATATCTCGTCGTTTATGCCGTCTGGCAGGAACATGGTACCCTTGGAATCCGAGAGCGTGACTACCTTGCCTCCGTACTCGGTGACCTTCTTGGAGGCGAACTGAGCCACGTTTCCACTACCGGAAATAGCGACGTTGTATCCCTTGAGATCATTCTTGTTCTTGAACTTCTTGAGCATCTCCATGAGATAGTACGTGGCACCATAACCGGTTGCTTCGGGCCTTATGAGCGAACCGCCCCAGTTGATGCCCTTGCCGGTGAGCACGCCTTCCCAGCGGTTCACTATCTTCTTGTAAGCACCGAAGAGGTAGCCAATCTCCCTGGCTCCAACGCCTATATCACCGGCGGGTACATCCGTGTTTGGCCCGATGTGCCTGTAGAGCTCCATCATGAAGTTCTCGCAGAAGCGGCGGACTTCGGAATCGCTCTTGCCATGGGGATCGAAGTCGGAACCGCCCTTGCCACCGCCCATGGGTATGCCAGTGAGGGCGTTCTTGAATATCTGCTCGAAGCCCAGGAACTTGAGCGTGCCGAGCGTGACGGTTGGATGGAACCTCAGACCGCCCTTGTAGGGGCCAATTGCGCTGTTGAACTCGACCCTGAATCCCTTGTTCACGTGTATCTCGCCGTTGTCGTCCTCCCAGGTAACGCGGAACATCACCACGCGCTCCGGCTCAACGATGCGCTCGAGAATCTTGTTCTTCATGTACTTTGGCTCCTTCTCGAGCACGGGCACGAGGGTGTGCAGCACTTCCGTCACTGCCTGATGGAACTCCGGCTCTGCGGGGTTCTTCTCCTTCACAT
>WAOY01000020.1 GCA_015520985.1 DHVE2 group archaeon | reverse complement strand
CACCTCTGTGTAGTCCTTCGTTATTCCGAGGACGAAGCCCCTGTACGATTCCGCAAATCCATAAAAGATGATTGAGGAGAACCTGTCTATGTTTTTCTTCTCCCTGAGCTTCTGAAGTTCCGATATCTTCCTTTTGGTGAGGTTTCCGTATCCCGCCACCAGAAGTTCGTATCCCAGCATTCGGAAATTGGGTATGTTCACCTCGCGGAAGACCCGTTGCTTCCTGAGCCTCTCCACTGTCTTGTACAGTGTCCAGTAATTGATGCCTGTGCTCTCGGATATGTCCCTCAGGCTCTTGCCCTGGAACTTGGATATGGCGCACAGTGCCTTCAGTTCAAGGGGTTTCAGTTTGCTCACGGTTCAACCATGCTGGCAAAGTATTTAACCTTTGCCAAAGATTTTAACGAAAAGCGACATATTTTTAAAAAATTGGCAAAACTTGGGCGTTTCTTGCAAAATGTTAAATAAGTTGACACAATAACCCGCATGGTGATGCAAGATGGACTTGAGGATACTTGGTAATGCGGTTAGCAAAAGACCACTCGCCACGCTCATTGTCATACTCCTTATCACGTCGGCGTTCGGCTTCTATGCGGCTCAGATGAACATGAACGCCGATCTACACAGCTTCCTCCCGGACGACGACGTGGTGCGGGCGCAGGAGAAGATAAGCGACGAGTTCGGCGATACGGACATCATGCAGGTGATTCTCATCTCGGACAACGCGGTGAGCAAGGAGAGCATGGAGAACATGCTCACCATAGAGAAGGCACTCGTGGAAAACGAAACAGTGAGGGAGAACCTCAAAAACCCCGACAACCCGGGGGAGAGCATCACGTCCCCTGCTGATATTGTGGTGATGGGCAACATCACGCTGAAATTCGAGAGGGGGCTCATCGAGGCGATGAGAGAGATGCGCGGGAATCTCAGCGGGGTCAATTTCACAGCCATGCTGGTTCCGATTTCCACGATGACCTCCGTCATGGACGATTACCGCGATATATACGAGAATGCGACCCTCATAAGGGACGATGCGAAGGTCGTCGTCCTGCTCATGTTCAGTATGCCCACCAACTCCACGGGCAACGAAAGTATGGGCGAGATGATGCCTCTGCTGGAGAACGTGAGCGCCGCGCTGGTTTACGGGGAGGATTTCAACATCAAGGCGAAGTTTCTTACACTGCTCACTCCCCCGCTGTCCTCCGGCGGAGGTGGCGGAATGGAGGAGAATCCCCTGATGGACTACTTCGTCGGTGATATGGGGAGCAACATGAGCATCGGGGAGAAGGAGGTGAGCGTCAGGAATTTGATAAGAAGCAACGAGTTCTCCTACTACAATCTGAACTACTCCAATTCCTCCCTCAGCGAGGGGATTGAGGGGAACAACCAGACCATCGGCGCGCTTAACTACGTGAAGAACCTCGTGCTCATGGGGAACAACGCCACCGCGAAGGGCATGATGGACACCATGATCTCGAACCTCACCGAGAGGATTGAGGGGATGGAGTACGTTCTGCCGTATTACGTGGATTACAACCGCTCCCTCTCGACCTTCCTGTATCACCTGCAGACCAATTCCGTCACTCTGGAGGACGTGGCCAGCGTGGAGGAGAACACGTCGCGGATGATCTCCGTGGCATCGGGGGATTTCCTGCAGATGCTCCTGATATTCAACGACACCTTCCATACGTGGCTCTCTCACAATCATATATATTACGATGTGGCTTACCAGGCGAA
Organism: DHVE2 group archaeon; assembly: GCA_015520985.1. Lineage (GTDB taxonomy): Archaea > Thermoplasmatota > Thermoplasmata > Thermoplasmatales > Aciduliprofundaceae > JAADDK01. The sequence continues at coordinate 6,029 of WAOY01000020.1, read as the reverse complement.
CATGACGCGTATGCTCTGCGAGGGGTTTGTGCAGACCCACGATTCCATGGTGCAGCTGAATTACAGCTTCACGGCGATAAGGAACATGATAGACCACGACACCGTTGATAACACCACGGCCATGATAGACAACGTAGTCTCGGGCTTGCAAGGGGCAAATGAGCAGATGGAGGAGCAGCTCGCGCATGTGCAGGAAGCGATGAATGCGATGAACTCTCCCTACTTCCAGTGGTTCTCGCAAATGCTGGACGATTTGGATTACCTCCTCCTGCATTCACGGATAGCCGCGAACGCGGTGAACGTCTTCAACATAGAGATGGAGATGATGAGCAATCCCCCCTCCGGTGGATCGCCCTCCATGGAGCAGTTCCAGGTGTACTACGCGCTCAAGCACGCATTCACGACGAACGTGGCCGATTCCTACAAGTACAAGATCCAGGACATGTACCTCCGGGAGATGAGCCTTGCCAGTATGGTATCCGGGATTGACATGAACATGAGCTTCGAAGGCCCGGAGCTGGAGGTGCCCGACTTCAGTCCGAGCGTGGAGGAGAAGCAGAGGATCCTTGGCAACATGACGCAGGAGGATATATTCCGCACCATCGAGGACATCGAGAACTACGACGCCGCGCCCCTGAACGAGGAGATAAACGCCACCATGCCCGTGATAGAGAACGTCAGCGGGGAAATGGAAAACTTCTCCCTTGCCCTTGGGAGAATGCTGGACCGCATGGAATTCGTGTACAACACCACCCACGACCCTGGCGTGGAGGAGAGCATGGGGATGTGGGGGAACATAAGCAGCGGGATCGAGAATGCATCCGTGGGGCTCAGGTACTTCCGGGAAAACGTGGCGTACATCTCGGGCTTCTCTTACATGATGGACCAGCTCTCTCTGCAGTTCAGGAACATGTTCTCCAAGGATTACGACGGGAGGAGCGCAGAGGCGGCGATAATGATAGTGATACTGAACAACACCTACCTCCCCGGAGAGAGCAGCGATGAACATTCCGACAGGATGGAGAGGCTTGAGAGCACCGTTGAGGCCGTGGCGAAGGAATCCAGCACCCACGGCGAGGTGCGGGTGATGGGGACGTACCTGATATCCAAGGCCACGGAGAAGACGGCCAATGAGACCATGAACGTCCTCATGCCCGTGGCAATGATCCTCGTGATCGTCATCCTCCTCGTCACCTTCCGCAGCGTCCTTGACACCGTGCTTGGCCTCCTGGGTCTCGGGATGGCCATCGCCTGGGCCTACGGGTTCGGGGTTCTCGCCGGCTACGACTTCAACCAGATCAGCACCACCGTTGCCGTACTCCTTATAGGACTCGGCATAGATTACGCGATACACACGATCCTCAGGTACCGGGAGGAGCTTAGGAAGGGAAGAAGCGTCAGGGACGCCATGAACGAGATGATAACCAACCTCGGCATGGGGCTCGTTCTCGCAACGGTGACCACGATTGCGGCGTTCCTGTCGAACCTCTCTTCGCCCATTCCGCCGGTTCAGAGCTTCGGGGTGATGAACGCAGTGGGCATATTTGGGGCGTTCGTGATATTCACCACATTCGTTCCCGCGGTGAAAATCCTTATTGATGAGAGACGGGATAAGAAGGGCAAGCTCAAGATTAGGGAGGTGAAGAAGGAGGGCTCCGGGATATCCGCGCTGAACAATTTCCTCGCCCTTGGCGCGATAGGGGCGGAGAGGCACAGGTACACGGTGCTTCTCGTCATAATCCTCATAACCGGCGCCGCCGCCTACGCGGGCATGAACGTGGACACGACCTTCGACCTCAAGGACTTCCTCCCGAGCAACCTTGAGATTTCAGACACGATAACCTACCTCATGGATAACTTCAACGCCTCGGAGATGAACGACAACTACATCCTCGTCGAGGGGAACATCACCGATGGCGCCGTTGTAAAGGCGGTGGATGAAACGATGAAGAACATGGAGGACGATAGTTACGTTGACGTTGCGCAGTCCACAAGCGTCATATCCATGATCAGGGAGTGGAGCGAGAAGAACGCCAGTTTCGCCAGGATGGTGGCAGAGAACGACACCGATGGAGATGGGCTTCCGGATGGGAACATCACCGCCATATACGACTGGCTCTACGAGAACGCGAACGGGAAGAGCATACTTCACAGGGAGAACGGAACCTACGATTCCATGCTCATAATCGTCAGGAGCTCCGCGAGCACGGACAGGGAGAACCGCGTGCTGGTAGAGGAAGTTAACGAGGATATAAAGCCCCTCGAGGACATAGGTTTGAAGGCCACGCTGACGGGTACGAACATTCTCACCTTCCACATCCTTGATCTCCTCGGGGGTAGCCAGTGGACCTCGCTCATAATAACTATAATCGTTTCGCTCATCGTGCTCACCGTCGTCTTCTACTACGAGGCCAGGAGCCTGATACTCGGCCTGATAACCTCCCTGCCGGTGGTACTTGCCCTTATATGGCTCCTCGGAACAATGTACGCCCTAGGTATAGGGTTCAACGTTGTAACCGTGACCATAACCTCGCTCACGATAGGGCTTGGCATAACCTATGCTATACACATCACACACCGCTTCCTGGAGGATTCCAGGAGGGAAAAGGATATCGTGGCGGCGGTGCGCAAGACCGTAGTGCACACGGGCAGCTCAATATTTGGAGCAGCAACCACAACGATGGCTGGCTTCGGCACCCTCATGCTCTCATCTATGCCACCCATCGCGGAGTTCGGAGAGATCGCCACGCTTTCCATCCTATACAGCTTCGTCCTCTCGGTCTTCGTTCTTCCGAGCTTCCTCTACATCTGGGCAGAGTGGAGGGACAGGAAGGTGATCACGGAGGAGAACAGGGAGAAGTACGGGAAGATCGGTGCATCGATCCTCGCGGTGGGTGTTGCGGTGTACCTCCTCGCTTACTACCTGCGGTGGGTCGGATGGAAGATAGTGCAGTATCCGCCGTCTCTCCTGCCGGCGGTCATCGGCGTTGCGGTAATCATCGCAGGGCTGGAGGTGTATTACAGGGCAAACGGTAAGATATAAATAGGCAAATCATATTCCACCATACCCAACAAAAAACAAAGGAGGCGATGAAAAATGGCAGAGGAAAACGTGGTGTTCGTAGGAAAGAAGCCGACCATGAACTACGTGCTTGCAGTGGTGACCCAGTTCAACAGCGGCGCGGACCTCGTCATACTCAAGGCGAGGGGCAGGGCCATAAGCAAGGCCGTGGACGTCGCTGAGATAGTGCGCAACCGCTTCGTGCCAACGCTGAAGTACGGCGACATCAAGATCGGCACAGAGAGCCTGCAGAGCGATAAGGGAGAAACGAATGTTTCCTCGATAGAGATCGAGCTCAGGAAGGAGTAAACCTTCCCCTTCTTTTTATTAGGATCGCCACCATCGGTATTATCGCGATTATAACGAGATCCTGGATTTCCGGCACCGCCGTTATCCTGTCTGTGGCGTCGTCCCTTATGGACTGGGAGAGGAAGGAATAGGCCTCTATGCTCGTGTTTTCCTCGCCCTTGAACCCCGCGGGAACAGCTACCGAGATTTGCACCTCGCGGCTCTCCCCGGGTAGGAGGAGTCCCGTGTCTGGATTCCCGTCACCGTCGAAGTCGTAGGATGGGTTCACGTAGTCCCAGTTTCCGTCCCCGTCGTAGTCCTCCGCCGCCACAGTGCCGTCTATTATCAGCTTCAAGTGGAACCCGTTGCTGGACGTGACTTTTATTTCGAATATATTCGCTCCGAGCCCCGTGTTAGTTATGGTGTGGTTGAAGACGAATTCCCTTACCGAATCGCTAACATTTGTACTCACGTTGTAATCCGGATCAACGCTAACGTTCCAGGGGATGAAGAACCTCGTGGATGAATTTACCCGGAGCACGGGGTCGTCGTGCACATCCACCCTGACACCCCAGTACCCGGACAGCCCGCCCTGGGGTATGGTGTAGGTGTATTCGTATATCTTCTCCCCACCGGATTCCGAGAGCACGTCCATCCTCTGCGCCTGGAGTTGCGCATTCCCGAGGGGGTCAGTTATGTTCAGGTACGCGTCGGATATGTCCTCTGGTCCGAAGGGCGAGGTTACCCTCGCCACAACGCGCACATCCTCGCCAGCTGCGAATGTCGATGATACCCCCGTGCTGTTGTACAGCAGGAGAGAGCGGATCTCTATATGGTCGGATGTGGGAATGGTAACGTTGGAGGGATGCGCGTCTGAATCGTAGTACACCGTTGCACTGGTACCGTATCCCTCTACGTCGAGAACCAGCCTGATCTCGGATCCAGCAGGGATTGTGTTGAACTGTGGTACTATGGTGAAGGTGTACCACTTGGGATTGTCGACTCCGAGTATCTCGTCCCTTCCTATGAGGTTTGAGTCCGCGTAGAGATAGACCCTCAGAGCCACACCGCTGTACGCGGATGGATTCGCATCTATGTACATGTTCACCAGTATGTAGCCGGTTAGGTTAACATCGTAGTAAATCTCGGGGTAGTCCCACTCGTGGCTGCTCCCAGCGCGCAGACTCACAGATTCGTCGGATATTCCGTGCTTGAGCGAGAGCGAGGATGTGGTGTTCAGGTAGAGAACCTTCTTTACCGAGAGCACGGGTACGTTGGTCCTTATTCTAACTGAATCGTTGTACGTGGAGTTGGTGGAGCTGACCGCGGTGAGGATAAGCAGGTCGCTCTCTCCCCATGTGCCCTGGGGCACCTGCTTGGACACCACCACATCCACCGAATCCCCCCTGTTCAGATACACCCCCACGCTCCCGTTGTGCTCCCAGCTGGAGTTTATCCAGTTCCACATCCCGTCTCCGTCGGAATCGTAGGCGGCAAGGGACCCGGAGATGTAGAGCCTGAAGGGGAAGTGCTCGCTGGATTCCGATGGGAGTATATAGAAGAGGTCCCCAACGTTGCCTATGTTCTCCAGGGTGAGATTGAAAATCACAGTGGTGCCTGGATCAGATGTCTTCGTGGTATCGGGATAGATCACAGGCTGCAGGAAGGCGCGCACGAAGAAAGAGTAGGTTGAGGAAGCGGTCACGCCGTTGGACTCCAGCGCCGTTATCTCCACGCTGAACTCTCCCGGGGTATCCGGTACGGTGAAGGAGTAGGAGAAGATTGAATAGTTACCCGAGGAGGATTCCCTTGTCATCGTCCCGTTGGATATCAGGACGGTGCCATTGGGATATCTCACGGTTATCGACGCACCGGATATGTCACGGTACCCGAATGGATCAGAGACCTTGGCCCTCACAGTTATTAACTCTCCCCCGTCAAACACCCTCGCCTCTGAGGTGGCGTTGTACGTCCTTATCTCATCCACGTTTATGTATGTGCTGGTTGGTAGGTCCACGAGGGAATCGCGGTCTGTGGAGTTGAAGTAAATATCCACGGACGTTTTACTCTGCCCCACTGAGAAACCTGTGGAGGAGGCGACGAGGACGAGCATCTCTCCCTTCTTCACGGATGTTGTGTTCTTTATTGTGAAGTTGTACCACCCTTCATTTTCGAGATCCGGGTTGTAGTCATACCCCACGAGCCTTGTACTGTTCTGGGAGGAGTTGTACACGTAAAGCGAGACGTTCAAACCGGGTATAAGTTTCCACCATCCGATTATCAGGGGGTGTGGAACTAGATAAAGGGAAGCCACAGGATATGCCGATATTTCAAAATCCTCAGCGAAGGGTGGGCGCATAACCCAGTATGTGTAGGTGCCGGCCTCCAGATTTATGTAGTAGCCGGTGCTTCCGGGGAAAGTGTCCATCTGCAGCTCCTGCGCCGTGGCGTTGTAGTGCAGGTGCAGCTGCTTGTGCACGTAGTCGCTTCTCGTTGCCACGTTGATGAGCGGGGAATCGCTGATGTCCCTGTCGGAGTCCCAGTCGGATATTATTATCACCGAATCCGCCTTTGATGTTCGAATTCCCGAGTCGATCTCGATGGAGTGGTATCCTATGAAATACCGGGCCTCTGATACGTACCTCCACCCGTGGTTTTCGTAGACATAAAGGCTCGCATT
>WAOY01000019.1 GCA_015520985.1 DHVE2 group archaeon | reverse complement strand
GGGAGAGGCATGTGGACGGATACTACGGAATCGCATCTGGGATATACACTTTCCTCGCGGCAATACTGGTGGCCTTCGGGTTCCCCGGCTCGCTGATCATGCCCGTTTCCTTCGGGATACTGTCCGCTGGGGGTTTCCACGCGTTCCATGGAGAGAGAAAAAAAGGTAAACTGGCGAAGGGCATCGCTTTCCTCACCCTCGCGGCCGTTATTTACCTCATGGGGGTGCTCCTGTGAACTGGATGAAGGTAATAACAGGTATAGCGGCGTACCTCCTGGTAATCGGAATATACGCAGCATTCTTCGCTTACCCCGTGGAGCCGGCGGTTGCGAAGGCATCGGAGTACCACGAGGAAAAGAGCGAGGTGTATTCCACCCTGCCCTACGTGGTTTACAAGGTATACGTGAGGGCGAGCATCACCCCGGGCATACTCCTCGTGGCCACGGTGCGAACTCCCTTCGTGCCTGACAGCACATACAGCAAGATCCTGAGGAGCATGGAGGGGATAATTGAGAACGAGACGAAGGAGAGGTACAACGCGGACATAGACCTGGTGCTCGTGGGCGAGAAGAACGCGGTGATCATGAATCGCACGGTGGTGATGGACGATTATGACGTTCATCTCAAGTACTTGAATTCGTACTCCCAGTGGGGCAGGCCCGATACGATAAAGCTTTACTTCGGCGCATTCTTCTGCAGGGAGAAGTACGAATCGGTAATCGTAGCTTACGTCTCGCCGCCCATTTTCCAGGACGATTTCTCCAGCGTCATGGCGGGGGTGAGCTGTTGAGGATAATACGCGCAGAGGCCCCTGCGATGAAGGAGAAGTGGAGGAAGCTGAAGTACGTCTCCCCGAGCTGGCTCAACTCCTTCGTATACTGCCCATACCAGATATACCTTGAGAGGGTGAAGGGAATAAAGGTCGCGGAAACGCAGAGCATGAGAGAGGGCACAAAAGCGCACCATTCTCTGGAAGTTGCGCATAAAGAAATGGTGGAAGAGATAATCACCGTGGAGTACGCCATGGAGGAATCCAGAAAAAGGAGGGTGGGGTACCTCTTCCGCGAGATCCCCATAAGGGCATATTTCGACGATTATCAGATTGGGGGCCGGATAGACGAGCTCTTGGTGCTGCCGTACAGGATCGAGATTATTGACGACAAGCCTGGGCACCGTGCCTACGATGGCGGGATAATCCAGGTGTACGCCTACGCCCATGCATTCGTGAGAAGGTACTCACCGCAGGTGCCCGTGCACGCGGTGATAAGGAGCAGGGATAGCGGAGAGGTGATTTACCGCGGTGAATTCGGAGCCAGGGAGAGAGAAAGGGTAGAGGAGAGAATAAAGGAACTCCTGGACGTGATATACTCAAGGAGAGAACCCACGGTCCGCATCAACGAGAGAAAATGCGCTTCCTGCCGGTTCAGGGATGTGTGCCCTGTGCGAGGGGCACAGGGATGAAAACCCTTAATTATTGGATGGCAAATACACCCCCACGATGACATCCGCAAGTGATGAAAAAATTAGGGAACTGAAGCTGAAGGCAAATGAAATCAGGACATGGGTCATAAAAATGGTCTACGCCGCGCAATCGGGGCACCCGGGGGGCGCGCTGAGCGCCGCAGATATCCTCGCCGCTTTGTATTTTCACGAACTGCGCATAGACCCGAAGAATCCCGATTGGCCAGATCGGGATAGATTCGTGCTGAGCAAGGGCCACGCCTCTCCCGCATACTACGCCGCACTGGCAATGCGAGGGTTCTTCCCCGAGGAGGAACTGCTCAGGTTCAGGAAGGTGGATTCCTTCCTCCAGGGGCATCCTTCGCTGATGGTACCTGGCGTGGACATGTGCACCGGCTCCCTGGGGCAGGGGCTGAGCGCCGCCATCGGGATGGCTCTAGCCGCTAAACTCGACAGGAAGGATTACCGCGTGTACGCACTTCTGGGTGACGGAGAAATAGAGGAGGGGAACATATGGGAGGCGGCGATGACCGCAGCGACGCGCAACCTGGATAACCTCGTGGCGATAGTGGATCGAAACAAGATACAGCTTGACGATTTCACCGACACCATGGTCGTCCTAGACCCCCTGGAGGAGAAGTGGCACGCCTTCGGGTGGAGGGTGCTGAGCATCAACGGCCACGACATGGTGCAGATAATCCGCGCCCTTGACGAGGCGAAGAAGAAGACGGGAAAG
>WAOY01000018.1 GCA_015520985.1 DHVE2 group archaeon | reverse complement strand
GGCGTAAACCCATTCGTTCATAAAAGGGTAATTGCCTGCGGGTATATCAAATCTCCCGCGTCGCAAATTTTTTAATCAATCTTCCCATGCTTCCAACCATGAGGGAGATTAGAGCCCCAAGGGGCACCAAGCTGAATGCGAAGTCCTGGCAGACCGAGGCGCCGCTCAGATTGCTCATGAACAACCTGGATCCAGAGGTGGCCAAGGACCCCGCGCATCTCATAGTGTACGGTGGAACGGGCAAGGCTGCGAGGAACTGGGAAGCCTTCGACGCAATCGTTGACACCCTCAAGAAGATGGAGGACGACGAGACCCTTCTGGTGCAGAGCGGAAAGCCTGTCGCAGTCTTCAAGACCCATGAATGGGCACCCCGCGTTCTCATCGCGAATTCCAACCTCGTGCCAAAGTGGGCCACCTGGGAGTACTTCCGCGAATTGGAGGAGAGGGGTCTGATAATGTACGGGCAGATGACCGCTGGCTCGTGGATTTACATCGGAACGCAGGGCATTCTTCAGGGGACATACGAAACCCTATATGCGGTGGCCCGCAAGGAGTTCGGACATCACGACCTCACGGGTAAGTGGGTCCTTTCCTCAGGTCTCGGGGAGATGGGCGGAGCCCAGCCTCTGGCGATAACGATGAACAACGGCGTGGGGATAATCGTTGAGGTGAACAAGTGGGCCATAGACCGCCGCCTCAAGGGAGGATACCTTGACACGTGGACCGACGATTTAGATGAGGCGCTCAAGATGAAGGACGAGGCCCTGAAGGAGGGTAAGCCGCTTAGCATAGGCTTACTTGGCAACGCTGCCGAAATATATCCCGAGCTGGTTCGCCGTGGTATAGTGCCAGACGTGGTCACGGATCAGACCGCAGCTCATGATCCTCTGAACGGGTACATCCCCGCGGGGTACTCCGTGGAGGAGGCCGCCGAATTGAGGGAGAATGACCCGGAGAAGTACCTGGAAGAGGTGCGCAAGTCCCTCCGCAAGCACGTGCCCGCCATGATATGGTTCAAGGAGCACGGTGCTAAGGTCTTCGATTACGGGAACAACATAAGGGCCCAGGCCAAGGAGGCCGGCGTTGAGGATGCGTTCAAGATCCCAGGGTATGTGCCGGAGTACATCCGCCCACTCTTCTCAGAGGGTTCAGGTCCATTCCGCTGGGTCGCGCTCAGCGGGAATCCCGAGGACATATACGAGACGGACCGCGCAATAAAGAAACTGTTCCCCGATAACAAGCACGTAATACAGTGGATAGACAAGGCGGAGGAGCACGTTAAGTGGCAGGGCCTGCCTGCGAGGATTCTCTGGCTCAACTACGGCGAGAGGGCGAAGGCGGGCCTGAAATTCAACGAGCTGGTGCGCGAAGGGGTGGTGGAAGCCCCGATAGCCATAGGCCGGGACCACCACGACACGGGAAGCGTGGCTTCGCCGTACAGAGAAACTGAGCGCATGAAGGACGGAAGCGATGCCATCGCTGACTGGCCAATCCTGAACGCCATGCTCAACGTGGCATCCGGAGCCACGTGGGTATCCTTCCACCACGGCGGAGGCGTAGGAATAGGTTATTCGCTTCATGCAGGGATGGTCATCGTCGCCGACGGCACGGACCTAGCGGAGAAGAAACTCGCGAGGGTTCTGAACAACGACCCTGGCCTCGGAGTGGTGCGCCACGCCGATGCGGGCTATGAAATAGCGATACGAACTGCCAAGGAGAAGGGCATCTGGATGCCCATGCTGAAGTGATCGAGGTTTTTGAGCACTCTTTTTCTCCATTTCCCGTATTTTTCAAGTTCTCCGCGAAATGGTGATTTTACGCGAAACCCTTATATACCATGTTGTCGTATAGTTGTCTGACAACAAGATGACAGGAGGTGTAATGTATGGCTGATAAGTTTCCCCGCATGCCGAGGATACCCAAGAGGGTCAAGGACTGGATGAGCAGGCACAGCATAGCTGATCTCGAGGCCGCCATGTGGGATCTGGAGGATAAGAGGGCCGAAGTGGTGGCCGAGATCCTGAGTATAATGTACGAACTAACGGACGATCTCGTGGGAATAGAGGCTCCGAAGGTCGAGGTCTTCGCCTGACCTCTCAACCATTTCCGATTTTGCACAAACTTTTAAATATATTTTTTCCGTTTTTCCCCGCATGAAGACGGGCAAGGCGGAATTGATAGAGAAGTGGTTGAAGGAAGGAACGGACGAGGCGGAAAACATCATTGATCTTCCCTGGGACGTTGAGAAGGAGGTGAACGAAGAGGACGGTTACATACTACTCCTAGCGAAGCATCTCCGCTTTCCAATACCGCTGCTTTTCAGGATAGACGATTACAACACTACCATCGCCATGCAGATAAACTACGCCACGGACAGCCTGGACACCAGGGAGAGGATGGAGATATACCGGAATCTCCTGAAGATAAACACCGAAATCCCGTACGTCAAGGTGGGGCTGGTGGGCGACGACCTGTACATCCTCCTATTCGGGGAGGTGGAAACCAAAGCGGTGGACCACGACCTTCTGAACGATTACATGGAGGTTCTGATGAACGGCCTGTACAAGGTGGCAACCGTTCTCAACCTGGAAGAGGATCTCCTCAACCTCACCCTCGAGAACATCGTTTCCTTCGTGGACAACAAGAGGAAGAGCGGGATGAAGAAGAACGAGATAGAGGAATACCTGGCTAAGAAGCTCGGAATGCCCAAGGAGCAGGTATCTGAGATCGTGAACAAGATATACGAGGCCTCGGACAAGAGGGAGGACCTGGGGAACCTCTACGCCTGATCAGGGAACGATGTCCACACCGTAGTTGATCCAACCCTCCACCCACTTTTTCTCGAAGCCGTATTTCCTGTATATGCGTATTGCCCTTTCGTTGTCGCTCCTCACCCAGAGAACAACAGTGTTTGTTTTCCCGTACGCTTCGCTCATGAAATGCCCGACAACCCTCGTCGCGAGACCTTTCCTGCGGTGCTCCGGCTTGGTAACCACGGCACCGAGGACCCAGACTTCGGGAAGGTGCACCAGGGCAGATGCCACGCTAACCGCCTTACCATTCCTTACTATTCCGAAGGTGATTGCCCTATCCACCAGGTACTCCGGATTCTGGAAGAGATCGGAGAGAAGACTCGCGTCAAGTATCCTCTCCACCTCGGGATCTGAGAAGTAAAACCTGGGGGAAGCCACCATGACGTCTATGCTGTACAGCGCATCTCCTCTGGGAAAAAGATGAACGTATTCCTCCGGTAGATGCAGTATCCCCCGGGAAAAGGGATGCATATCCGCGAAGATCTCGGCAGATTCTTCAGAACCCTGCACTATGATGCTCGGAGCGTATCCACCGGTGTAGATCAGCATGTAGCCCCGGACCTCACCGCGCCAGTCCACGTAGAACTCCGTGTTCTCCCTCTCCACCCGCAGGTCCCAGAGGCAGAAGGCGTGCCTCGATGGATCCTTCAAGCAGTATTCCTCCAGATCCCGGAGGTGCTGATTTCTAACTATCACGCATGCTAATCCGTCCGGGGATGCTTAAACCTTTTGTTTTCATTTGTGATAATCACGGCTCAACATTTTAATACCCTTCGGGGGAGTTAACAACCATGGCACCTGGATACGAACCCACCGGGATAGAGAAACTGGACAGCGCCCTGGGCGGAGGCTTCCCGCAGGGGGGTGTGTCGCTCATCGTCGGACCAACTGGTATCGGAAAGACCATCCTGGCTCTGCAGTGGCTCGCCGAAGGGGCGAGGAGAGGCGAGAACGTCGTGTACATCTCCACGACGGTCCCCGTGAAGAGGGTCAGGGAGTACTACGAGAATATGCCATTCCTAAGCGATGTGGTATCCAAGATAAGGTGGTACGACATGACGCCGGAGCCAAGGGAACTCATACCCTTCACCATGGAGAAGCAGAAGAAGCTCTTCCACAAGGTCATGCCCGACATAGTGGACGAGGAGCTCAACATGAAGGTGCAGGTTCACAGGGGCGTGATAGACAGCATAACCACCCTGGAAAAAATAATCGGAGATAAGGCAATGTTCAGGTACGTGGCCTCACGGCTAATAAGGTACTTCGAGGAGATGGGCATATCCGTGATGCTCATAGAAGAGGCAGGTAATGGGAACAGCGAGTACGGCGGGGAGATGAGGAACTTCTCGGAGGCCACCATAGTGATGGACTACATCGAGTCAAAGAACATGTACATGAGGGCGATGAAGATCGTGAAGAGGTACGCCGTGAACCACCCAACCTACTGGATGCCCTTCCACATATCGGAAGAGGGAATAAGCCTATGAAGCTCGACGACGTTGTCCAGGAGATAATCGACGAGTCGAAGGTAGTTATGCTCATAACCAGGCCCCACCTCAGGGCCATGCTGGGGTACTACATAATCAAAAAGATCCTGGAACTCCCAGACACGGAGGGTCTGTATGTGGCGTTGAACATACCCCACAGCACCGTGGAAAGGAAACTGAAGAAACTAGGCGCCGACCCATCCAGGATATTCTTCATAGACTGCATCACCTCCTCCATCAAGCCCGTGGAGACCACCGAACGGGTAATATACCTGGACTCACCGAACCTCGTCCTCCTGGAGGGAACCCTCAAGCATGCGCTTCAGATACTCTCTGGAGAGAGGAACTTCGTGTACATAGAGTCCATAAGCACCCTGCTGGCTTACAATTCCTACCAGTCCTTCATTAAGTTCCTGCGCATGATCACCAACGAAATCCGCCTCTACGGTCTCGTGGGAATCATATTCATGCTGGACAAGGAACTGCAAGACGTGGAGTTCAGCCAGGCGACCACCTTCGTGGACGATGTGATAGACCTCAGGGATATCAGGGAGGAGGACCTCCGCTCAGGTACTTCCTCCTGAAGGCATCCTCCACGTCCACCCCAAGGACGTTTGCCACGGAGAGCAGCCATGCGAACACGTCGGCGATCTCCTCTTCTATCCCCTCGCCTTCCCGCACCGCCTTGAAGAGCTCTCCGACTTCTTCGCCAAGCCAGACGAGATCCGCATGGATCCCGCGGTCCCTGTCCCTTTTGCCGTAAGTCTCGTCTATGAACCTCTGTGCCTCCCGGATGTCCATAGCATCAAAATTGCGCCGCGATATTTATCGTTTATCCAAAAAAGTGGGGAAAATCAGATCTTTCTCCTGACGAGCAGGGCGATTAGGGCCACCGCGGCGAGGATCAGCACCGGGGAGGATACCTCCGGTACCTCGCCGGAGGGTGTTGCCTCCACACCCTCGCTCCTGTCACCTTCGCCCACAGGGTTCACGGCGGCGACGCTGTATACGTAGGTCTGGCCGGCAACCACGGAGGTGTCGTTGTACCATGTCTGTGAGGCGATCACCTCGGCGATCTTCACCCCGTTGCGGTAGACCACGTAGCCCACGATGGCGTATGTCCCGTTGCCCCTTGGCGCATCCCAGGTTACGTTCACGTAACCCCTGCCAGCCACGGCCCTAACGTTGAGGGGCGGGAGGGGCGGAACTTCGTGCACCGCCTTCTTCACGGGCCTGTAATCATGGGGGTTGCTGCCTCCCAAAATCCTGTAGGGCCAGTCCACTATGCCGTCGCCATTCATGTCGTTGGTGTCGTTGTTGTTCGCCCAGTCGTGCCAGTAGTTCCCCTCGGAGGTGGTGTTCCACATATTATTCCCGTCGTCGTAAGCCTGCACCGTGTAGAATCGGTAACTATCTCCGCTATCGTGATTGTAGTAGAAGGAGTTCCCGTATATCAGGTTGCCATAGGTGTAATCCTCCAGGTACACCCCGTATTCCCGGTTGTTGAGGAACAGGTTCCCCCGTATCACGCTGTAGTCGGAGTTCACGTATATACCCATGTCGTTGCCCTTGAAGGTGCAGTTCTCGATCCTAGCCCTATCTGAGGCTTCGGCCAGGTGTATCCCGGCGAGTTTTGAGTTGAGGAACAAGCTGCTGGTAACGTTCACGTAGTCGGAAGAGTCCAGATATGCCCCCTCGGTGTTATCCGCGAAAACACTGCCATTCACCGTGAGTCTGCCGGAGATGGACGCATGCATCCCCTCGTCGCATTTCACGAAGGTGGAATTCTCCACTGTTATGCCGGGAGCTTCCACCAGGTAAAGGCCGTACAGGCTCATGTTGTAAACGGACACATCCCTCAGGACAATGTTGCCCTGGGTGAACCTCGTCTGGGCTATCTCTATGCCCACCGTGGCGTCGGAGATGTTCACCCCCTCGATCCTGACGTTCTGCACGTTCGCCAGGATTATCTCGCCGAAATCACCGGAGAGGGTGGCATTGTTCAGGTCATCGTTGCTTATGTACACCAGATCTTTCCCGTTGACCGTGTTGTTCACCACGGTGTGCGTCGTGAAGTCGTAGTATCCCCCATCTATGACCAGGGAACCGTGAACCATGGCGTTCTCTGCTATCGTGGCGTACCGGGACTCCCTGAGGTATATGGCGCCTTTGAACGTCCCTGATGTCCCGTCGTCTATGAAGGTGTTCCCCCTCACCACGGCGCCTCTGGACGCGGAGAGCCATAGACCGACAGCGGAGTTGTAGGATACGTTGCTGAACTCAACGGTCACGTTGTTGGATCCGTCAACTAGGATCCCGTTGGAACTATGCATCGCGGTGGATGCGTTGATGGCGGTGAAATTGGAATAGTACACGTAGATCCCGGTATTCCCGTTCCCGCTGGCGGTCACATTGTAGATCATGGTTCCCGGTGCTTCGTGCACGTACACCCCGATGTAACTGTTCTCCACGGTCACGTTCCTTATCACGGCGTGGGTGGCGTTGTGTATGATTATCGCACCGCCGTAGCTGTAGTAGTTAAGCGAAACCTGACTGGCGTTGCCGACCCTGCAGTTCTCTATGACGAAGTACGAGGTGACGTTGCCCACGTATATCCCGGCCCCTTTACCAGAGGCGTCTATGCTCCACCCGGATATGACGTAGGGATCACCGGCGGTTCCGTTTCCCCGGACAACGCCGTTGGCCTGCGTGAAGTCCGCGTCGGAATCTATGCGTATAACGGAGTGCTGGGAGTACTTTGATTTGATCACATCCTCCGCAGCCGTTGCCCCGGCAACCTGCAAAGAGACGATCAGCGCGAAGACCAGCACCACGAGCGCCACGATCCTCATGAGACCACCTCCACTGGCTCCGAATATGCAGAGGTATATATATTTTACCCGCAGATGCATCCAAGTGGAAAACTTAAAGATTTTCAAGGCCATTCACCCCAGAGGTGAATCGCATGAGGAGGATACTTGTCACCGGTGGCCTGGGTCAGATTGGCTCCGAGCTGGTACCGTACCTGCGGGATAAGTACGGATACGAGAACGTTATCGTGGCGGATATAAGGGAGCCAGGCGAAGATGTGGGCCCATTCGTGAAGCTGGACGTGAGGAGGGAGGAGGATATAATCAAAGTGATAAGGGAGAATGACATAGACACGATATACCACCTCGCTGCGATACTATCCGCCAGGGGAGAGCAGAACCCGCAGCTCGCATTCGACGTGAACATACGAGGATTGTACGCAATTCTGGAAGCGGGGAGAAAAACCGGAGTGGAGAGGATAATGGTACCCAGCTCAATAGCCGCCTTCGGGCCAGAGACCCCCAAGAACAACACCCCTAACGACACCATTCTGAAGCCCAGGACCATGTACGGCATAAGCAAGGTAACCGGCGAATTGCTAGGCCTCTACTACTGGGAGAAGTACGGCCTGGATGTTCGTGGCGTGCGTTATCCCGGCATAATAAGCTGGAAGGCCCCGCCGGGGGGAGGTACCACGGATTACGCGGTGGAGATGTTCTACTACGCTTTGAAGGGCGAGAAGTACACCTGCTTCCTCCGCGAGGACGCCGTGCTCCCAATGATGTACATGCCCGACGCCATCAAGGCAATAACCATGCTGGCGGAGGCGCCCAGCGAGAATTTGATTCACAGAACGGATTTCAACATCCAGGCGATGAGCTTCTCCCCCAGGGAACTGGAGGAGGAGATTAAGAAGTACGTGGATTTTGAAGTAGAGTACAGGCCGGACTACAGGCAGAAGATAGCGGATTCATGGCCCAGGAGTTTGGACGATTCCGCCGCGAGGAGGGAATGGGGCTGGAAGCCCGACTACGACCTCCAGGCGATGGTAAAGGATATGATAGAGAACCTGCGCAGGAAACTCGGAGTTTAATCTTTTTTGCTCACCCCTTCCCTCACCTTAACGCACATCCCCGATGAGAAGTGGAGCATCTCAAAGCGGTTCATGAGGGTTTTACCAACCGCGACGAGTTCGTCGTCCCTCGTGACTATGAGAACTTCATCCCCTGGCCTTATATCAGAGTCCGCGTCCACCACGAATTTCGCAAATACGTTCTTTCCGAGGCGGTTGAACTCCGCGGAATCATCGGTAACGACTACGCGTAACTTTTTGTATTCGAAGTGCTCATGCAACCTCCTCGCGCCTTCTATGCGGAGGGTGAAGAATCCGTCCTCCGCCCGCAAAGAGGCAACATGCTTCCCATCCACTATGACGTTCCTTATCTTACCAGTGTTCTTGGACTTCACCAGCTTAACCTCCCCGGAGAAGAGGGCATTCCCAGCACCTGGCCCGAACTGGTAGTCAGCAATCATCTTGATTTTCCGCATCTCAAACTCTTCAAGGGAGATCTCGGGGTAATCCTCGGGC
>WAOY01000017.1 GCA_015520985.1 DHVE2 group archaeon | reverse complement strand
CATCATGCGTTTCCTCACCGACGCGTGGCGCTACCTGAATGAGGGTGGGGAGATCTACATCGTACTCTCCTCCTTCAACCGCATAGCGGAGATGGAGAGGAGGTTCCCCTACAGATTCGAGAGGCTCGCCTCCATGAAACTCGCCTTCCACGAGATCTACGTATACCGGCTCACCCCAGCGTAAGTTATATATTATTAGTGGCTATTTGCCGCCCCATGAAGCTCTGGGTCTACGTGGCAGTGCTCCTGCTGATAATGGTTGGCGTTTCGGTGGGACTGTACGAGTACATGGTCAGCATGAATCCCGAGGAGAAGAACGCCAAGGTGGTGGAGGAGGGTGACCGCATATCCGTCAGGTATTACGGTTACATCTACTACGGGGGAGAGAGGAGGATATTTGACACGAACATAGAGGAGGTTGCGAAGGACAACGTCACTTACCCGAAGACCGTGTCCTACAAGTGGCCAAAGCGCTTCGAGCTCCTAACTTTCACCGTTGGTGACGGCACCATGATAAAGGGCTTCGACGAGGGCGTGCGTGGAATGCACCTAAACGAAACAAAGACCATCGTGGTGCCCCCCGAGAAGGGCTATGCCTTTTCCTGGGATAAGGTCAAGAATGAGTCCTACGTGCAGAACGTGCCGGTCATAGAGAACATGACCCTGGACCAGTTCTACAGCAGGTACACCCACGCGAACCCCGTGGTCAACGGCGTTTACAGGGATAAGATGTACGGATGGAACAGCATCGTGCTCTACGTGAACCCCACCGAGAACATAGTGACGGTGCAGAACAACCCCGATGTGGGCGCCGACTACTTGCCCATTGGTGACCCGTCCCTCGTGGTGCACGTTGATTCCGTGAAGGGAGACACCATAACCTTCCACTACATTATAAAGAGCACCCCAATACTTCTGCCAAGCGGGGGAATAATTGACAAGACCTACCAGGACCACTTCCGCATAAACTTCAACCAGGAGGTCGCCGGGAAGACGCTCTACTTCGTTGTTACAGTGGTCAGCATCGAATCCTAGAGAGGAACTCCTCAAAATTTTTTATCGCCGCATCCCTGCTCCTGGGATAGCTTAGTATCTTCATTCTGAGTGCAATCGTATCCCCACCGGTTGCAATGGCTACGCGCCCTAGGTACGCCTCCTGCTTGTCGAACCTCAGGTGCAGCACCCCGTCATCGTCCACTATTTCCCCGAGGATCGGGAGGATCTCGTCCACGACGCCTATGTCAGCGAGGTGCCTCCAGAACTCCACTATCTCGCTTTGCTTCCTGATCTCCACCTGCAGGATTATGATCTCGTTGCCGTGGTACCCCTTCGTCCTTATCTCCTCAAAATCCCTGCGCCCGGATATGAACTCCAGGGCGTCTTTCACCTTCTCAAGGTCCTCGGTGGCGTGGGATATGCAGCGCAGGGTTATGCTATCGATTATCTTTTTCATAAAAATTTAGAGGTTTGCCCTCCTGGAGGGCCTGCTCTTCTCAGCTCCCATACCCTTGTGCCGCAGACCACGGCCCTTCTTGCCCGCACTGGTGAGTCCGCGGAAGGCGCGTCCCTTGTGCTTGCCGCTTGAGATCCAGTTTATCTTCGGGTCGCTCTTTATGACCGGGTGGTGTGGGTCCACCATTATTACCTCGTAGTACTTGTGCTTCCCGTCCTCTCCGACGTAGTAGGAGTTGAGGACCTCCAGGTTGGGGTACTTCCTCGCAGCCCTCTCCTCTGCGATGCGCTGAATGCTCTTCCTCATGGGTATCCTGAGCATGCCCTTCCTCTTGGGCCTTCTTCCTCCCTTGATCCTCCTCCTCTGGAGGTTCCCCCTGCGCACGCGCACTCGAACTACAACGTAGCCCTGCTTCGCCTTGTAGCCCAGTTCCCTGGCGCGGTCTATGCGGGTGGGCCTCTCAACGCGCACTATGGCGGGTCCCTTTCTCCACTCAATCATCCGCTCCCACTGTATCTCGCGGATGTAGGTGTTGTCCTTCTCCTTCCAGGCGTTCTTCACGTATCCGTACATGTTCCTTGCTTTCCTTTCCGGCAACTTGTACATCCAAATACCTCCCGGGGATTCTCTCTGCGGAGAACATCTCCCCATCTGGTTGAGGGAAGTGAAAAAGGTATAAATAATCTTCGCTACCGCATTTGCTCGAGGCGCTCTATGCTCCTGTTCCTCATGTATCCGTCGCCCGTCTCCCCGTAAAGTATGACCGCCCTCTCGAGGTAGATCCTCTGGAGTTCCTTCGGCAGTAGCCTGGAGAAGATGTAGAACATGTCCGCCATGTCGTGGGCGTGATCGGCGCCCATATTTTTTATCTCATCCGCCCTGTTCATAATTCTTTCGGCATCTTCCCCCCTTAGCATCCTCAGGGTCAGTTCTATCATGGGAACGAGCCTGTTATCCCCCGCCTTCCTGGCGAGGGAAAGGGCCTTTTCCAGCCATGACACCGTGCCCTCTCTATCTCCCCGCATGGCGTGCATCTCGGCCAGGTTCTCAGCCGAGTATGCCGCGATGAAGTTGTCCCCGTACTTTATCGCCTTGTGGTGGCAGTCCTCCAGGATTCTCATCGCATTGTCCACATCACCCGTTTTCTTCCTCATCTCGCCCAGGTTGTGCATGGCGCTCAGGTGGAAGTGGTTTCCCTCCGGGAGGTTGTCCATTACCTTCAGGTACATGCGCTCCGCGTTGTCCATATCGCCGGTGAGGGAATACAGTGCTGCGATGTGGAAAAGCATGGCGTACTTGAACTCGCAGTCATCCATGTCGTCAATCAGGGAATGAGCCTCCTTCACGCTCTCAATCGCGCCGGCGTGGTCCCCCATGAAGTACCTGGCCTTACCGAGTTCGTACAGGAGGAGGGCGAGCATCTTTCGGTCGGTGTACTCGCGCATCATCCTGTTGATGTGGTCCACGGCATCATCGTATCTCCCTTCTCGTATCATCTCCTCCAGAAGCCTCTCCGTCTCCAGGTAATCGTTCATCCCTGTATCATAGTCAGCATTGGATTTAAGGATTTCCCCGGGCCCGCGCGGAGGTGAAAAATTAAGTAGGAAATCCATATACCACCATGCTGAAGGCAACAGTCGTTGTGAGGCTGAAAGAGGGCGTGGACGATCCGGAGGGCAAGACGATTAGGCATTCCCTCAACCTTCTGGGATTCGAATCCGTTCGAGACGTGCGCGTTGCCCGGGTGTACGAGGTGATTCTCGACTCATCCCCGGAAGATGCCCGGAGAGAGGTTGAGGAGATGGTTCGCAAGCTCCTCGTGAATCCTGTCATCCACGATTACGAGGTGAGGGTTGAGGAGCTATGAAACTCCGGGAAATTACGCAGGGAGTTTACGAGGTGGATATACTCAGTGCCACCGACGACGAGCTAATGGAGATAAACGAGAGCATGGGCCTCGCTTTGAGCCTCGAGGAAATGAGGAAGATGAGGGATTTCTTCAGGGAACTCGGGAGGAACCCTACGGACATTGAGATCCATGCCATAGCCCAGGGGTGGAGTGAGCACTGCTCGTACAAGTCCTCAAAGCCCGTGCTGCGCAAGTACATTTTCGGCATTCCATCCAAGCATGCGATGATTGTTATGCAGGACGACGCCGGCGTGGTTGAGTTCGACGAAAACTACGCGTACGTCTTCAAGATTGAGAGCCACAATCATCCCAGTGCGGTGGAACCCTATGGAGGTGCAGCCACAGGGGTGGGGGGAATAATAAGGGACGTGCTGAACATGGGCGCTAAGCCCATAGCCCTCGTTGACCCCCTGTTCTTCGGCCCGCCGGATTACAGGGGCACCTTGAATCCAGGGGTTAAGCACCCCCGCTTCCTGATGAATGGGGTTATCGCTGGAATCCGAGATTACGGTAATCGCGTCGGAATCCCCACGGTCGCGGGGATGACGTATTTCCACGAGGACTACCTTAACAACATCCTCGTGAACGCGGGGTGTCTCGGCATAGTGCGCAAGGACAGGATTGTCAGGAGCATGGTGGACAGGCCGGGAATAAAGCTGGTCATGGTGGGCGGCCGCACCGGGAGGGATGGGATCCACGGGGTAAATTTCGCTTCCAAGATCCTGGATGAGAAGAGCGAGGAGGAGAAGCAGGCAGTTCAGCTTGGGAATCCTATAATAAAGGAGCCCCTCATCCACCTGGTGCTAGAGGCGAATGAATCCGGGATCATATACGGGAT
>WAOY01000016.1 GCA_015520985.1 DHVE2 group archaeon | reverse complement strand
CTCTTGGGGGAGTGGAGGGGGAAGAGCTCGGAGGATTACCTGGAGGAGAGGCTCAAGGTTTACAACACCTCCCCGGAACTGGCGAAGGACCTGGAGATATGCAGGGGTGTTATGCGTGAATTTCAGGGAGATTAGGGCCAGGCTTATACGCTCATACGGGAACTTCGTCTTCTTCCCGGAGGACCCGGAGGCGAGCAAGGTCGTGTCAACGAAGGCGTTCACCCATCTAGTAATAGAGGACGATATCACCCTCTACGCGCCGAAGGCCATGGAGGAGCAGGTGGAGAGGGAGCTGGAGGAGAACTACGACGTGGTTTACGGTGAACCTGAACTTGGCGGGGTCTACAATGTCAGTCCCGGCGCAAGGGCGTACCGCCTGAATTTCAGGTACAGGGACGGGAGCGAGATCCTCGCGAAGGCCCTCAGAAAGCCCTTCGAGGAGGAAGTGGAGATCATCCGGAATTTCAGCCACGATGTGGCGGATGCGCTTCATAGGGCGCTGAGTGAATTGAAATTGGGGATGAGCGCCGAGGAGTTCCGCAGGATACTGGACTGCGAATTTGCAAGGGCGGGGGCTGACGGATTCTCCTTCCCCACGATAGTGGCCCTGGGCGAGGAGTCCAGATTCCCCTACCCCCGGACTTCCAGGGGAAGGATAGGAGAGGGAATGATAGTCTACTTAGATGCCGCCCCATCCTTCAGGGGATACCCCCTGAACTTCTCCAGGGTGATATTCACGGAGGAGCGGAGGGACTGGATAGAGGCCCTTGAGAGAATAAACGCCATGTACTCTCGTCTCGGCACCAGGATCATGGCGGGAGTCAGGTGCAATGAAGCCGATTCCCTGATAAGGGAAGTGGGCGATTTCCCCCATTACAGCATGGTTCCCTCCGGCGGTTTTTACCAGCCCCTGGCTCCTGGTGAGTGCGTCCTCGAGGAGAACATGCTGGCCACCGTGGTCCCATCCATTTACCTGAAGGAGGGAGTCATAAGGGTGAAGAGGAACGTGTTCGTGGCTAAATCCCGGCTGGAGTTTTTGGTCTGACCCTCACCACCTTCCTCTTCCAGTCCCCCTTCAGATAGAAGGCTCCTCCTATCACGGCGGATAGCATGTTTGATATGGCCATGGCGAACCAAACCCCTATAGCGCCGTATCCAAGCCCGCTGAGCACCATTCCCCCGGGCAGGGTCACGGTGGAGAAGGCCATGTACGCGGCGAGGGGTATGCGTATCCCCCAGAGGCGAAGGACGCTCAGGATCATGCTCTGCATGGTGTGCCCGGACCCGGTGAGCAGGGAATTTTCGACTCTGAACAGACCGAAGTAGGGGATGCCCAGGAGGACTATGGACAGGAAGGTCTTGGCACCCTCTATCACGTCGGGGTTGTTGGGTATGAAGAACCTCACCACGGGATCGCGGAATACGTATATGACTCCCGAGGCCCCGAGGAGGAGGTAGAACATTAGGTGCATGCCCACCCATCCTATCCTGGATGCCCTGTCTATGCGCTCCGCACCGAGGGCCTGGCCCAGCATGATGGTGAGGGACGACGCGAGGCCGTTCACTATCACGAACATCATGTTCACATTCCTGTTCCCGATTCCGTAAGAGGCCACCGCAAGGGTCTGGTCGGGGAGGTGAAGAAGGATGCTCTCCATGACCACGAACCCGAATGCCCTGGCGCTCATGCGCGCGCTGGACGGTATGCCGATTTTCAGGATGAACTTGACGCTCTCCCACCTCGGCCTGAAATCCTTTCTGCTTGGCTTGAGCCTCAACCTCCCGCCGAGGAGCAGGTAGAGGAGCCAGATGGCCGCGATGATCCTGGCGATGACCGTTGCCACCGCGGCACCTATGACACCCATTGCCGGCAGGCCGAGCAGGCCGAATATCATTATAGGGTCCAGGATCGCGTTTATGAGCACCGAGGTGCCGCTTATCATGAGGGGTGTCACCGTGTCCCCCTCCGCGGAGATGACCTGGCCTCCCCCCATCACTATGAACATGAAGGGCAGACCAAGGAATATGACGGAGCCGTAGGTGGCTGCGGTTTCAAGGAGTTCCCCGCGGGCCCCCATCAGCTGGAATATGGGATGCGCGAGGAGGAAACCCAGGATGGCCATCACGCTTGCTATAATTATCACCACGGCGAATATCTGCCCAGTGTAGTGGTTCGCCTTATCCCGGCGATTGGCGCCGACGTACTGGGATATTATCGGTATTCCCCCTCTCCCGAGACCCCCTGCGAAGGAGATGAAGAAGAAGACTATGGGCCAGCTGAGGTTGATCGCCGCAACCGCGATTTTGGCGGATTCCTCGGGTAACCTTCCGAGCCAGAACATGTCCGCGAGGTTGTAGAGGGTCTGGAATAGGCTGCTGAGCATCATGGGCCAGCCCAGGAGAAACATGGTGCGAACAATCCCGCCAGACAGGATCTCATCCCTCGTGAGTCTCAGTGCCACCGGTTCATAAATGCAACGGGCGTATTTAAACGTTTGCACTCTGGTGCAATAATGGGAAACTTTTTATGCTCTCCCCTGATTGCGTTCGTTATGAATGAGGAAGTTAAGATGCTCCTGAGTTTCATCACGGTGGATAACCCGAAGATACTCGTTACAGACTGCAACTTCTCCAGGGAGATAGGCGAGATTGACGGTGCGGAGGTACACTGCACTTCCCAAGACTGCAAGAAAAGCGGCGCTGAGAACTGCGTGCCCCTCAACCCCATGGCCCCGTTCCTGCCCGTGAGGAAATTCGACGCCTGGATCGTGGATCTGGATCTCCTTCCCCTCAACCCCGGCTACGTTTTCCACCTTGGATCCACTACCCTGAAGATGATGGGAATCCTCGCCGTAGTTGGCGATGTGGAGGACCACGTGGCCCTCGCCTACGGGTTCCAGATCCTGCACCACGGGAGGTGGCACTACTACCTCAAGGGCTCCGAGAGAAAGGGTGTGGAGGACTTCAGTGACAGCATCTAATCGATGACCTTCACCTCTATCTCGTTCCCGTCGCGGTCGTAGGCCCTCCACGACTCCATCGTGAAGGGATACGCCACTATTATGTGCACGTCACCCGTCTTTGAGAACATGTCCAGATCAGCCTGGGACGGGATCGGGTACCCGGACGGGTGGGAGTGCACGGAGCCAACTATGGTGAAATCTATGGGCTTCATCATCAGGTTGTATATCACGCTGCTTCCCCCGGAGATGGTTCCTGGAAGAAGGACGATCTCGTATATCACGCGATGTTTAGCCCTCAGGAACGCGCCGAATTCATCTGGATACGAGGAGCGGGAGGATTCCATTATGAGCCTCAGAACCCTGCGCCGTATCTTCCACATGTTCCCACCTAGGCCCTGCTCTTTATCCTGGAGAAGAACTTGCCGCTGAACCTTATGAACTCTGCGAAGTTCTCCGATTTCCTCACGGTGACCACGTCACCCGGCGAGATTTTCACGTACTGCTGTCCATCCAGCACCAGTAGGTTCTCCCTCCCCCCTGATTCTATCCTGATCTCCCCTACGGGCAGGACGGCGGATTTTATGGTGTACTTGAACGGCGCAATGGGAACCACCACGAATCCCTCTATTGCGGGATGCAGCACGGGGCCGCCGGCGCTGAGCGCGTAGGAGGTTGAGCCTGTGGGCGTCGATATTATGAGCCCGTCGGCGCGGATCTCGTCAACGAGCTCCCCGTTGAAGAATATCCGGTAATCCCTGAGCTTTGCGATCTCCGAGGTGTGTATGACCGCCTCGTTCACGCAGTCATGGAGGCGCTCGGAGTTGTGGTACACCGCCATCTTCATCCTCCTGTCAACTATGTAATCGTCCCTTTCGATCCTCTCTATGGCATCCCATATCTCATGGGGCTCTATCTCCGTCAGGAAGCCCAGAACGCCCATGTTCACCCCGAGAATTCTGCCCCGGGCCCTCTGGAGGGTGAGCAGAATGGTGCCATCCCCCCCAAGGGTTATTATCACATCCGCGTTTATATTATCCAGGGG
>WAOY01000015.1 GCA_015520985.1 DHVE2 group archaeon | reverse complement strand
CCTTTTAAGTAATGGACTGGAAGATACAACTATGATAAGTGCAAAGGAGGGAGTAAAGGTGGAATCATTCGTTATGGCTCACGATGATAGCGATGAAATTGTCCTCACGCTTGCCAGGGCCTTCAACATCGCGACGGGGGACACGAAGGTCGCAATCGCACGGGCCATGCTGGCCCTGCTGAACAATTAGGATTCCGAGGTGTCGACGATGACTTCGTAGGTGAGCTCGCACCCGCTCCTGCGGAGCATGGCGCTTATGGGGCAGTAGCGGTTCTGCGAAAGCTCCACGGCCTTCTTCGCCTTCTCGTACTCCACGCCTTCAAAAACGTACTTCAGGTGTACCTTGGTGTAGACCTTAGGGTGCTCTTCCGCCCTCTCGGCATCGATGTATATCTCAAACTTCTTCGGGGGCTGCTTCATCTTCATGAGGATGGCGACGACGTCCATCCCGGTGCAACCGCCTAAGGCCATTAAGAAGGCCTGCATGGGCGCCGGGGCCTTCTGAACCTTCAAATAGTTAGATTCCAGGACCATCGAGTGGTTGTCCGTCTCAGCCAAGAAGCGCATGCCTTCTATGTGCCTCAGGGTAACCTTGGAGGACATAGGCGTGGAGAATTGCCCCAGCATATAAAGATTTCTGCCTAAATCTGTATAACGCGCGCCAGGAGGAGGAGAAAGATGATGAAGCCAATAACCATTAGCACCGTGGCGATTATCTGGGAGTAGAGGATGAGGCGGTAAATCTTAACGCGCCTCTGCACATCGATATCGTAGTTCTCCGGGGGGCGAAGAACTGAGGACCTACGCATTGCCCCTCGCCGCCAGGATGCTCTTTATCCTCTTCCTCCTGAAGAAGTCCTCGCGCTCCCTCTCATCGAGGACGAGTTCAATGTACTTCTCCGTCGCCTTAAATCTCGGGATGAATATGTGCTCCAGAGCGTTCACCCTCCGCTTCGTCTTTTCAATTTCCCTGGCCAGGTCCTCTATGGTGCCCTCCACCTCCGCGAGCTTAACGATATCGTCGAGGATCTTCTGGAACTTCACGGTTGCCTGGTCGAGCTTCGCACTTGTGCCGAGGAACCCGTACTCTATGCCCCGCTCGTTCTCCACGATCTCCATCTGGGGCGTGAGAACGCCCATTATATTCATCGTCGTGGTTTCAACCTCTCCGAAGGGGTCCATCTGCCTCGCAACATCCAGCACGTTGGCCCGGCCCATAACCATCTCAGCCTCAATCAAATCCATGAAGGCGTCCTTCAGCTCCTCCTCCACCTTCTTCCGCAGGGAATTGCGCACATCAATGATCTTGAAGAACTCCGCTATGAGGGCGTCCCTCTTCTCGCTCAGAAGCTTGTGGCCGTTCTGCGCCAGTTTCCTCTTCTTGCGGATCTCCAGCAATTGCATCCTCGTGGGTTTCACGCCTTCGATGATGTCTGCCATCATCGCCCCATGGGATTTCCACATATTACCTTTTTGCCGGGTAAATTATAAGTGCTTTGACCCTATGCCTGACCTATGGAGAAGAAAAGCGTGGAAGAGGAACTCGCGGTGCTGCGGCTTGAGGTGGACAAACTGAAAAAATCAAGGAATGATATCCCTCCGCACAGGCACTGCCTTAACTGCGGGATCGCAATCCCCCCGGAGAAGACCTTCTGCTCCAAGAAGTGCGAAGACGAATGGAATGCGATGCTGAAGAGGAAAAGGGTAACGATGTACGTCTGGATGGTCTTCATCATTATACTTGTGTTCATCCTGTACCTCTCAATGGGTGGCGCCTGATGCGCATCGTGGTCGGTGGAACCTTCGAGTTCCTCCACGTGGGCCACAGGGAACTGCTTCGCAGGGCCTTTGAACTGGGCGACGAGGTACTCATAGGGATCACGAGTGATTCCTTCAAGCCGGGGATATCCAGGGGCTTCGAAGAGAGAAAGCGGGCGGTGGAGGAATTCGTCTCGCAATTCGGCAAGCCTTACAGGATCGTGGAGATAAACGACATGTACGGGCCCACATTGGAAGAGGAATTCGATGCCATCGTGGTGTCGAGGGAAACCAGGGAGAATGCGGAGAGGATCAACGAGGAGCGCATAAAGAGGGGCCTAAAGAGGATGGAAATAGTGGAGATACCCATCATCGTTGCAGAGGATCTGCTTCCCGTATCTTCCCGGAGGATCAGGGAGGGCGAGATAGACGAGGAGGGAAGAAGGATAAAGAGGATGCTGGTGAGGGTCGGCTCCGAGAACCCCTCGAAAATAAGGGCGGTGAAGATGGTCTTCGAGAGGATTTTCAACTTCGAGATGGAGTTCCAGGGCGTTGCAGTGGATTCCGGGGTGCCGCCGCAGCCAGTGGGTGAAGATACGGTGAGGGGAGCAAAGAACAGGGCGGTTAAAGCATTGGGCGAGGCTGATTACTCCGTGGGCCTGGAAGCCGGGCTCTTCTGGGAGGGGGAAATGGGAGAATACGTTGATCGCGCCTACTGCGCAATCCTTGACAAGTTCGGGAGAATGACCTTCGGCCATTCCGGGGGATTCATCTACCCGCCAGAGGTCATACGCATGGTGAAGTCCGGGCTTGAAGTGGGCGAGGCGATGGAGCGCATATCGGGGATAGAGGAAATAAAGAAGAAGATGGGCGCCATCGGCTATTTAAGCAAGGGAATAATCAACCGCGATGAGTTCAACGCTCAGGCGGTGCTCATGGCGATGATACCTCGAATCCGTCCGGAACTGTACCTCAAGGAGAAGTGAATTCACATCTCCCTGGACTTCAGGTACTCCCTGTGGTACTCATCCAGGAGTTTCCTGACTGTCTGCCCGATGCGATAGTAATCAACCTCGCGCAGATTCGCAAGGGATACCCTCGCCGAGGGATGTCGTACCTCAAAGCCCTTCCCCGGCAAAAGAACCACGTGCGCTTCCTCGGCCAGGCGCACCACGAACTCGCTGTAGGGCATGTTCTCCATAAGCCATCTGGAGAAATCGTCGCCGTATATCTCCCTCGCGAGTTTTTCCGTGTCCAGAAGGGTGTAATAGTACACTCCGTTGGGGTCCTTCGGCTCCTCCACGCCAAGCCCTCGGTAGAGCGCCTTGTGCCTCCTCCTTATTATCCTCTTCACCGCCTCCTTGTACCTGTTCTCCTCGTCCATGAGTGCATATAAGGCGAAGAGAACCATCTGCACCTGCTGCGGCGTTGAAAGCCCGGCGGTGTGCCTGAGGGCGACATTACGACTATCAGCCACCAGTCGATCAATGAACTTGAGCTTCCTCGGCTCCAGGGTCACGGGGGCGTACCTGCTGTCAAGTTCCTTCTGAATTTCCTCGGGGAGTTTCCTGATAAGGCGATCCACAACATTCCTCTCGTGCATCGCTATCACGCCAAGGCGCCACCCGGTTGCGCCAAAGTACTTGGAGAAGGAGTAAACAAGTATTGTGTTGTGGGGACAAACCGCGTATATGGATTTGAAATCGTCCGCGAAGGTCCCGTAGACGTCGTCCGTTACGATGATCAGGTCCCTTCTCTTCTTCTCCACTATTTCCTTTATCCTCTGCAACACGCCGTCGCTGAGCTTCACCGACGTGGGGTTTCCTGGGTTCACGATGAAAAATGCCTTTATCTCCTTATCAAGGAGCTTGTTCAGTTCATCCTCTGGAATCTGATAACCCGTCTCCTCGTCCGCCTCAATTTCCACCTCAACCAGGCGATAGGTGTCCAGTTTTGGAATCTCGAGATATGGGCTGAATATTGGCACCGCGATGGCCACCTTATCCCCCTCGTTGAGGATGTGGTTCGCCTTGAGTGATTCAAACAGGTAGCTCATCGCAGCGGTTCCTCCCTCAACTGCGAAGAGCTGCGTTTCTCCAATCAAATCATGCCCCGCACCCATCTCCCTAAGGATGTACCTCGACACGATCTTCTCGCTCAGCCGGAGCATGCGCACCGGAGATGGGTACTCGCACCCAAGATATCCCTGAACCATCTCATGCAGGAATTCTCCAGCAGAGAATCCGAGATAGTCCTTGACATAGCTGACGGCGGCGTTCAGGAACTTCACCCCCTTCTCCTCCCAGTGGGCACGCACGAATATCTCGAATCTAGCCTCTATGCCATCCAAGTCGCTGTGACCACCTATGAGATCGTCCATGTAGCCAAAGTGCCTCTCCGCTTCACTCAGGGCGAAACGCCCGAGTTGCAAGAACCCATAGCGGGGAATCAGGGAGAGAAAATTAGGGTTTCCGCGACCGGCGTTGAGCATCATCCTCTCCGACTTCCTGCTTGCCAGCCGTATGAGGAGATCCTTCATCTCGAAGGGACTGAGAGATTCAAAATCCACATCGCGAAGTTTCACATGCATCACCCCAAATCAATGAAGCGCAAGGTACGCGAAGACCTTAGCATCCTCCACCAGGTTGTCTATGCGGCAGTACTCGTCGGGCTGGTGCTCCACGTCGTCGGCGGTCATCCATACCACCGCAGGAATACCGATCTTGCGGAAAGCTGCGGCGACGGTGCCTCCGCCAATGCCCCCTATCCTTGGCTCTATGCCCCGGAGTTCCCTGAGGGCATTCTCCAGCTTTCTGACAATTTCGCTGTCCCTTGGCGTGGAGGAGGGCTCGGATCTCTGCACAACCTCAACCTTTATCTGCGCGCCGGTCTCCGCGGAAATTTCTTCGGCTATGGAGACCACCTCGTTGTATATTTCGTCAACGCTGTACCTGGGCAGGATGCGGAAATCGAAGTAAAAGACGTCCCTGCCCGGAATTGTGTTCACGTTGTCCACGTTCTTCTCCTTCTTCGTGATCTCGAAGGTGCTCTCGGGGGGCTCGAAGAGTTCATCCCTCTCCGCATACCTGTTATGAAGGTAATCATCCACCTTAAGGGCAAAGCGCATAGCGATGCGGTGCGCGTTCAGGCCGAGATGGGGCATGCTCGCGTGGCTCTGCTTCCCAAGGGTCGTGATTTTCAGCCAAAGGGCGCCCTTCTCGGCGATTTCCACGAAGGAGCCATCCGAGTTGCCTGAATCCGGCACAACCACGAGGTCGTTCTCCATGAACAGGTTCTTGTCCATGAGATAATGCACGCCGTACTTGCTACCGGCCTCCTCGTCGGCCACGAATACAAGGCCGAGATTAACCTTCGGCCTCTTTCCGCTTTCCACTATGGCCTTGGCTGCGAAGTAGGACGATACGATTCCCTGCCCATCATCAAGCGTGCCGCGGCCATAAATCTTGCCGTCCTCCACCACCGGATCGTAGGGGTCGTGGCTCCAGAGCGAGATATCTCCTTCGGGCACGGTGTCCATGTGGGAGAGGATCCACAGGGTCCGCGAACGATCCTCCCCGAATATCATCCCCACGAGGTTGGGCCTGAGCAATCCGTTTTCATCCCTCACGTCGAAGCGCTTTACCTCGTCGCATATCTCCCTCAGCTTCTTCTCGAGGAACTTGGCCCTTTCCTCCTCACCGCTGCCACCGAAGGCGGGGTTCACGG
>WAOY01000014.1 GCA_015520985.1 DHVE2 group archaeon | reverse complement strand
CTCCAGGTGGTGGAGTGCATAGGGCGCTGCGATGGGCCGCCCGCGATGCTCGTGGACGACGATTCTTACGGAAACCTCACGCCGGAGAAAGCGTTAGAGATTTTGAGGAGGTATGAGGAATGATGCTCCTGAAGGATGCCAAAACCCTCGACTCTTACCTTGCGCAGGGGGGCTTCGAAGCCCTTCGGATGGCGCTGAGGAAGAAGCAGGATCAAATCATAGAGGAAGTGGAGAAATCCGGGCTTCTCGGGAGAGGTGGAGCGGCGTTCCCTACGGGAATGAAGATGAGATTCACAGCGAAGGCGAAAGGGACGCCGAAGTACATCGTCGCGAATGCGGATGAGGGAGAGCCGGGGACCTTCAAGGACCGCGTTCTAATGGAGAGGAATCCGTACCAGATTCTGGAGGGGATAATAATCGCAGCCTATGCAATCGGCGCCGGGAAAGGGTTCTTCTACATCCGCCAGGAGTACCGGAAACTGGGGGAGAGGATGAAGGAAATCGTGAATGAACTCCGCACCGAGGGGATCCTGGGAAGGAATATCTACGGATCGAATTTCTCCTTCGACGTCGAGGTTGTGATGGGAGCTGGCGCATACATCTGCGGCGAGGAAACCGCGCTGCTGAACAGCATAGAGGGGAAGAGGGGGTACCCGAGGATTAAACCGCCGTACCCGGCGCAGAGCGGCCTCTGGGGAAAGCCCACGCTGGTGAACAACGTGGAGACCCTTGCAAATATACCCGTAGTGGTGAAAATGGGCGGCGCGAATTATGCGACGATGGGTGATGAAGGGTGCAGAGGACCAAAATTGTTCAGCGTGAGCGGCTTCGTCAAGGGGCCGGGGGTGTACGAGGCGGAGATGGGCAAAATCACTGTGGGAGAACTAATTGAGAAGGCGGGGGGAGTGGATGGGAAGCTCAAAGCACTGATGATCGGGGGCGGTGCTGCTGGATTCATCGTCGACGAGTCCTTCCTGGACATGCCCCTCTGCTTCCGCCATGCGAAGGAGCGGGGAATATTCCTCGGTACGGGGGACATTATCGTGTTCAACGAATCCATGGACCTCTGGAAGGTCCTGCTAAAAATTGCAGAATTCTTCGAGCACGAGTCCTGCGGGCAGTGCTTCCCGTGCAGGTACGGGACGAAGAAGATGCGCGAAATCATCGAGAAGATCGTGGGAGGAGAGGGGAGAAAGGAGGACATAGAAAAGCTAAACAGCATCTCGAATGCCATGAAAATCGCGTCCCTCTGCCCCTTAGGCACCAGCGCGATGCTCGCGTACGAATCCGCGATGAAGTACCACCGCGATGAACTCATGGGGGTGATAAGATGATTCGAATCACAATGAATGGTAGGGAAATTCAGGTGGAGGAGGGAAAGACAATACTCCAGGTGGCTCGGGAAAACGGGATAGATATCCCCGCCCTGTGCCTTATGATGGAAGATAAGCCCATCGGCTCCTGCGGGCTATGCGTCGTGAAGATTGAAATGAAAAATCGCGCCTACTATGCCCGCGCATGCACCACAAAAGTCGCGGACGGGATGCGCGTGGAAACGCACAGCGAGGAGGTGGAGGAAGCGCGAAAAACCGTACTTGAGATGCTCGCCGAAGTGCATAGCGGGATCGAAGGCTACGCGAAGGAGCTCTTTCTAAAGTACGGAATAGAGCCGAGGGGTACGGAGAAAGAAAAGCCCAATCTTGTGAACAACCCGTTCATATCATTCAATCCGAGTGCATGCGTCTCCTGCTTCCGTTGCGTCCAGGCGTGCTCGCTGGTGAAGGAGAACCATGTGCTCGTGAGGGAAGGCCGCGGTGCGGAGACGAGGATCGTCGCGGGGATAAATGAGAATCTGAAGGATGCAGGCTGCGCCTTCTGCGGCGCGTGCATAGACGCGTGTCCCACGGGCGCGCTGAAGGAGAAGAGCAGAGTAGGTATCGAAGGAGAAATGGAGAAAATAACCACGATATGCCCCTACTGCGGAGTGGGCTGCGCGATGGATTACTTCGTGAAGGATAACCGAATAATCTACGCCAGGGGGAATCCAGAGGGGGTGAATCTCGGTGATGATTGCATCAAGGGGCGCTTCGGCTGGGAGTTCGTGCACAGCGAAGAGAGATTGAAAAAACCGCTGATAAAGAAGAATGGCAAGTTCATTGAGGTCTCGTGGGATGAAGCTCTCAATTACGTTGCCTCGCGCCTGAGGGAAATAAAGGAGAAGTACGGGGCGGACAGCATAGCAGGCCTATCATCTGCGAAGTGCACCAACGAGGAGAATTACCTCTTCCAGAAGTTCATGCGCTCAATAATCGGGACGAACAACGTGGATCACTGCGCCCGGCTCTGCCATGCATCCACAGTCGTAGGTTTATTCAAGGTATTTGGGAGCGGAGCGATGACCAACAGCATCTCGGACCTAATGAAGGCAGAGGTCTTCTTCGTAATTGGCTCAAACACGACCCACGCGCACCCGGTAATCGGGACGATGATAAAGAGAGCAGCGAAAAGGGGAGCGAAGCTCATAGTGGCGGACCCCAGGGACATAGAGTTGGCGAGGTATGCGGATGTGCACCTTCAGCACAGGCCCGGCACGGACGTCGCGCTGATAAACGGGATGATGCATGTCATCATTAGATACGGGCTGGAGGACAGGGAATTCATTGAGAATCGCACCGAAGGATACGAGGAGTTGAAAAGGATCGTGGAGAAGTACACGCCAGAGTACGTGGAGAAGATAACCGGGGTGCCAAAGGATGATATAATCAGGGCTGCGATACTTTACGCGACGCACAGGTCCGCAATCATATATGCGATGGGCATAACGCAGCACACCTCGGGCACGGCAAATGTTGCCTCGCTTGCGAATTTAGCGCTCCTCACTGGCAACGTGGGGAAGGGAGGAACCGGCGTTAATCCTCTCCGCGGGCAGAACAACGTGCAGGGTGCGGGAGATATGGGAGCGTTGCCCAACCTGCTTCCAGGGTACATCAAACTGGACAGCGAGGATGCGGACAGGGTCGCGAAGATTTGGGGTGCAAAAATCCCCAGCGAGCCGGGATTGACCGTTGTGGAGATGATGCACGCCGCTTCTCGTGGCGATATAAAAGCGATGTACATAATGGGCGAGAACCCGGTGGTGAGCGATCCAGATCAGAAGCACGTGCTCCAGGCGCTTAAGAACCTGGAGTTCCTGGTTGTGCAAGACCTCTTTATGAGTGAGACCGCGCAGCTCGCGGATGTGGTTCTCCCGGCGGCGTCATCGCTGGAGAAAGAGGGCACATTCACAAACACTGAGAGGAGGGTGCCGCTGTTGCACAAGGTGATTGAACCCGTGGGGGACGCAAAGCCGGACTGGTGGATAGTGCAAGAGATTGCGAATCGTCTGGGGGCGGGGTGGAATTACAAATCACCAAGAGAAATATTCGAAGAAATCCGAGGCGTGGTTCCGCAGTACCGCGGGATAAGCTACGAGAGGATAGCGAAGTTCGGCGTGCAATGGCCATGTCCAGACGAGGAGCATCCGGGCACGGAAATTCTCCACGCGGAGAGATTCCCTACGCCGACTGGCTTAGCTAGATTCGCCCCGTACGAGTATGCACCGCCTGCGGAGGAGCCCGACGAGGAGTATCCCTTCGTGCTCACCACTGGCCGCACCTACGAGCACTTCCACACGGGCACGCTTACCAGGAAGATTAACGGATTCAACGAACTCGTTCCGGAGGCATTCGTGGAAATCCATCCCGAGGATGCGAATTTCCTGGGGATAAGCGATGGGGACTGCGTGATCGTGGAATCGCGAAGGGGGAGCAT
>WAOY01000013.1 GCA_015520985.1 DHVE2 group archaeon | reverse complement strand
TCGCGATAATCATCGCGCTCCCCAGGTTCAAGGTGAATATAGCAGTTGCGATCCTCATCGGTGCCCTTTTTCTACTCGTGTCCCTGGGAGCAAACTGGAGCATGGTGCTGGGAGACCTGCTCTCCTGGGGCTTCTGGAGGATAATATTCATTGTGTTCCTCTCACTCCTCATAGTGGCGCTAATGGAGAAGACGGGGTACCTCGGGATGATGGTAAAATCCGTCAAGGGCATCGCTCCTT
The DNA here is from genome assembly GCA_015520985.1 of DHVE2 group archaeon. Classification (GTDB taxonomy): domain Archaea; phylum Thermoplasmatota; class Thermoplasmata; order Thermoplasmatales; family Aciduliprofundaceae; genus JAADDK01. The sequence goes on along the minus strand of WAOY01000013.1, from coordinate 3,145 downwards.
CGCTGGGTGCCTCAATGGTCTCCATATCAGCGTTCATAGGCCTCTTACCCATGCCTGGCGGAGCCTACGTGTCGGCCCGCCTCGTGGACCCGATAGCAAAGGAACTCAATCTCGACCCCACAGAGGCCACATCGCTCAATTACTGGTTCAGGCATCTCTGGGAGTACGCCTGGCCCCTGTACACGGGAGTGGTGGTGGCAGCGGCCATATTTTCCGTGCCGATCTCGGATTTCGTGATACACATGTCCTTCCTGCCGGTACTCGCAATACTGGGCGGATTTCTGTTCGTCTACCTCCCGATAATGAGAAAGAAAAACAGGAGGAGCGAGAGAAGAGACACTGCGAGGAACCTCGGGAAGTTGCTCTATTCTTCGTGGCCCATAGCGGCGGTTATGCTCCTAACCCTTGTGGGTGTTCCGTGGCCGGGAGAGGGGGGAATCCACATAACCCGGGTGGACCTGTTCTTCTCCCTCCTGGCCGTGGATCTCATCCTCCTGGTTATTCTCGCGAGGCAAAAGGTGGAGGAGGTGAAGGTGAGTTTTCGATTCGCGCTAAAGCCCACCTTCCTGGGGGTGACCTTCGCCGCCATGTTCATGAAGGTGGCTGTTCTGGAGACGAATTCCATGACATACACATACCAATTCTTCAGCATGTACGGCATTCCGCCTTTCGTGGTGATAATGATCCTCCCATTCCTGGCGGGCCTTATGACCGGGGTGACCGTGGCGTACGTAGCGGCCACATTTCCTCTAATAATCCCCTATGTGGGTGATCCCGTGAACTTCGCAGCCATCGCACTGGCGTACGCATCGGGCTATGCGGGCCATCTCACCTCGCCTGTGCACCTGTGCCTGGTGCTGTCCTCGGAGCACTTCAAGGCGAACCTCTATCGCGTGATACTCCGTGTCCTCCCCTCCGTGGTTTTCGTGGTCGGCGTAACCCTGGTAATCTATTTCCTGCTGTAAAACCCCACAATATTTTTATACCTTTTCACATTTCGGCACACGGGTGTTAGGTATGGAGGAGCTCCTTTGCACCATAGAGTTCGTGGAAGAAGACGGGATATTCGTGGCGAAGCTCCAGAGTCCCCTTGGCGGGTACAGGGAGTATAGAAGTGCGTCCTTCGACGAGGTACTGGACCAGGTCATGATCGAACTGCAGCAGGAGTTCGAAGGTGTACTTTGAATGATAACCGATGAAGACATAAAAAGGATACTTGAATTTTTCCACTCCACCCAATGCCCCTGGGTCTGGGTTGACATCGTAACCAGGATGGGCCCCACCAGGCTTGAGAACTTCTTCAGGGAGAAAATTTCAGAGGACACGCTGAACCACTGGTCCCCCACCACGCCCGAGGGCTACCTTGAGATAGGTTTCTCCGCCGATGAGAGGGGTATCGTAATCCACTGGATGGTGGGGGAGGAGGATAAGGTTGTCAACGTTAACTGCGCAGATGATGTTGATTTCGACGAAATAGACAAGTCCCTGGCGGCCACAATAATACACAACAGCGTGATAAGGATAATGTCGGAAAAGTTTTAGAAGTGTATGACGTACTTCACGTAGTTATCCCCTATGTCCTTTTTCACGTCCACGATTCCGCCGTGCGCCTCGAAGAGGTAAGTTATGAAGCCGTCCACCATGGGGAGAACCTTTGAATTTATTTTGGAGACCTTAAGCCAGTATGAGGAGCCGTCGCTTATTGTCCTGTAACCCGTGTGGAACACGGGCATGTACCTCCGGGAGTATATCACCATCTGCTGCACACTTTTTCGCGGGGGATACCGCCCGGTTAGCCCGCGGAAGGATATCCCCGAGTTCTCCCCGATGTGCCTCCCCATCTCCCTCACCAGGGACTCGTCTTTCAGGACCTCTATGGCGGCGTTGAGAATCCGTATGTAGAACTTCGCAGGATAGTCCTCGCCGGGCTTTATGTCGCTCTCCTTGGTGAAGAGTATTTCCTTCTCGTTAGCCTTCTCCACGAGCCTGTTCAGGCCCTCAACGCCCCTCTTCCTCGCGACGAAGTCCATCATCATGCGCATTAACTCGCCCTTGACCATAACATCTCACCACCACGGGTATATGGTGCATAGGTTATATTTTTTTTCCACGCATTCATTTGGGAAGCACCAGTTCCTCCTTATTCTCCTGCACTGGCTGGAAGCTCCTTATGCGCCTTATCCTCCTCTCGGAGATCACCACGGAGTCTATGAACCTCTCTATGTACCTCTGCCTGGGGTCCCCTTCGGTGCTGAGCCCTGTTATGGCATCCGCGACCGCGATTATGGCGTTTAACTTCGTGAGATTCCTGACTATGGCCTGGCCCACACTGAGGTTGCCGACGAAGGCCACAGCCCGTATCCTGAAGAGGTACTTCCCGGGGGTCTTGCCGGATATAACGTCGAATATCACGGAATATAGGAACCACACCGGACCCTGAACGAAGAAGATGAAGATGAGGTCCATGTAGTCCATGGGCCTGAGGAAGTAGATTATGAAGAATGAGATCACGGATGTGATGGCAAAATCCACCGCACCGGCGAGGGTCCTCCTGATCCAAAGGTCCTTGAGATTCCTGTCGTAGTCCATGATCTCAAAGCCGGTCTGCATACGGAGCATAATGCAATTGACGACATAAAATTTGTCATACCGCGCACTCACAAAAATTTAAATAGAGAGGCAACATTCAAAAGGCGATGAAAAAATCGCGGTACCGCGGGGTATACACCGACGGAAGGAACTTCTACACCCTCTCAAGGTACGGGGAGAGTGTATACGGGGAGAGGGTGATAAAGACCAGGGGCGGCTTTTTTCATCTGTGGAACCCGTTCCGCAGCAAGCTGGGCGCGGCGATGCACCTCCGTCTTAAGAACTTCCCCTTCCAGGGTTCAAGGCTCCTCTATCTCGGGGCATCCACAGGAACCACCGTGAGCCACGTTTCAGATTTAACTAGGATCGTGTGGGCCGTAGAAATTTCCCCCATCGCAGCGAAAAAGCTGGTCTCGCTGGCGGAGAGGAGAGATAACATAGTCCCCATACTTGAGGATGCGCGCAGGGTTGATTCCCTGGCACTCTTCGTCTCAGATCCGGATGTGCTCTACCAGGACATATCCCAGAGGGACCAGGTGGAGATATTCCTCAGAAA
>WAOY01000012.1 GCA_015520985.1 DHVE2 group archaeon | reverse complement strand
TCGGAGATGTGTATAAGAGACAGTATATGAAGAGCAGGATAATTATTGGGATTCTTATTATTCCCCAGATTATGTCGTCCACCTGGGTCCTGGTCTTCTCGGTTATCCTCCTGACTATGGGGGCCACCACGAAGACGGCCAGGAGCCCGATCCCGAGCCAGAATACCACGGTCACAGCGAACTGCCATAACCAGTTGTCCTCCAGGCCAAGGAATGATATTATGGGCTGTATGAACCACGCGGGGTTAATGAGGAGAATCGTCACATGCACTTCCTTCGTCTCCACAGGGTTTACCTGGTCAACCTCGTAGATGCTGAAGGTGACAACCAGATCAATCTCAGTCCTTTCGATGTCCTCATCGGGTTTTATTATGACGGATATGTTTTTCACCTCATGCGGCCCTAGCCTGAAACTCTCCCCCGGGATGTACTCCGTCCTGTAGATGTGCGAATAGGGCACAGAAACCTCCACGTCCAGGCTCCTGTTGAATATGTTGGTGAGGGTGAAGTTGAGCCATACTGGCTCGTGCCCCCTCTGCAGTATCTCATCCTCCCCCAGGTACTCAACGTTCACCGACCTTGCCTGCGCATGGGGAACGAGGGATATTACAATTAGTGCTACAATTGCTATGGCCAGGGCCCGCCGTATCATATGCGGGGTATCGGCAGGGAGTATTTAAGGGTTTTATATGAAAAGGTTTAAGGCCACCTAAACAATCACCCGGCCATGAAGGACACGGAAGAGATGCTCAGGTACCTGGGGATGAATTCCTGGGAAGAGCTTTTCAGCGACATTCCGAAGGAGGTTTGGAAGGACGGGATAAACATCGATGCAATGGACGAAATATCGCTGTATCGCTACGCGAAGGCCCTTGCGGAGAAGAACAAAGATTTCTTCTCGATGCCCTCCTTCCTCGGGGCGGGAGTATACATGCATTACATCCCCCCGGCGGTTCTCGCGATAGCGGGGCGCTCCGAGTTCTACACCTCGTACACGCCGTATCAGGCGGAGATATCCCAGGGGATGCTCCAGACCCTTTTCGAGTATCAGAGCGTGATAGCTGAACTAACAGGGATGGACGTCGCGAATGCCTCCATGTACGATGCCTCCACCTCGCTTGGGGAGGCGGCCAGGATGGCCCACCGCATAAACCGCCGCAGGGAGGTGCTAGTGCCAGAGAACCTCTACTGGGAGAAGGAGAGCGTGCTGAAGAACTACATTGCCGGGCTGGGAATGAAAATAAAGAAGTACCGCCTGGACGAGAGGGGAATGGTGGATATCGAATCCATAAAGGAGTCCCTGAGCGACGACACCGCCATGGTGTACGTGGAGAACCCCAACTTCTTCGGCGTTATAGACGAGCACGTGGACGAGGTGAAGGAAATAATAGGGAAGGCGCTTTACGTGGTGGGCGTTAACCCCCTGAGTTTGGCAGTTCTCAAAGCACCAGGGGACTACGGCGCAGATATAGTGATAGGGGAGGGCCAAATATTGGGAAATGCGCCAAGCTTCGGCGGGCCACTTCTCGGCGTGTTCGCAACTCGTAAGGAATACCTGCGCAAGATGCCCGGGAGATTGATTGGGGAGACCGTGGATAGAGATGGTAGAAGGGCATTCGTCATGACGCTTCAGACAAGGGAGCAGCACATTCGCAGGGCGAAGGCCACATCGAATATATGTTCCAACGAGGCCCTCTGCGCCGTGCTGAGCGTTGCGTTCGTCGCTTACTACGGTGCGAACGGTCTCAAAGATCTTGCGAAGAAGAACATGGAGAACGCCAAATTGCTCATGGAGAAGCTCCGCGCCGCCGGATTCAGGGCCCCGGTATTCGATGCGAAGCACTTCAACGAGTTCCTAGTGGAATTGCCCAGGAACCCGCATGAGATTGCTAAGGAACTCATCGGGCATGGGGTGCAGGGTGGCCTGCCCATAAATGATGGCTGTTTCCGCAACGTGCCCAATTCCATGCTCCTTGCCACCACGGAGCTTCACCGGGAGGAGGACATGGACAAGTTGGTCAACGCCCTCAAGGAGGTGGTCTAAATGTATCAGCAGGCAAGGTACGATGAGCCCCTCCTCATAGAGATTCACGGGGAAGAGGAAAAGGAAATAGAGGTTGATGTTCCAGAGAAACTGAGGAGGAAGAAACTGAATCTCCCGAACCTCGAGGAGTGGCAGGTGGTGCGTCACTACACCAGGCTTTCGCAGATGAACTACGGGGTGGACATCAACACTTATCCCCTGGGATCGTGCACAATGAAGTACAACCCGAAGATAAACGAGGAAATCGCGTCGTGGTTTTCCTATATTCATCCATACCAGGAGGAGAGCACGGTGCAGGGCGCCCTGCAGATAATGTACGAGTTGCAGGAGATGCTGAAGGAGATAACGGACATGGATGAATTCACATTGCAGCCCGCTGCCGG
>WAOY01000011.1 GCA_015520985.1 DHVE2 group archaeon | reverse complement strand
ATAGGTATCCTTCCCCGTTTTTTCTATCCTCACCTTTATAGCGCCCTCAATGTTTATTGATCCCCCGATGACAGCATCTCCCGCTTTCCTGTAAACGGGGTTTGACTCCCCAGTCAGCATTGACTCGTCGATGCTGGTCTCTCCATCCACCACGACGCCGTCTGAGGGAATCTTCTCCCCGGGCTTGACGAGAACCACGTCTCCCATCTTGAGGTCGCTCACGGGGATATCCACTATTCCCCGCGGGGTTACAAGGTGTGCTGTGGTGGGCATGAGCTTTATCAGTTCCTCAAGCGCCCTAGAGGCCCCGAGAACGGAGCGCATCTCTATGTAGTGCCCCAGGAGCATGATGTCGATGAGCGTGGCAAGTTCCCAGTAGAAGGTCTTGCCAGACAGCCCGAAGGTAACGGCGCCGCTGTACACAAACGCAACGGAAATGGCCATTCCTATGAGGGTCATCATGCCAGGGTTCCCCTTTCGCAGTTCCTTCACCATACCGCTTAGAAACGGCCAGCCCCCGTAGAAGTATATGGCAGCCGACAGGGCAAAGAGAACGTATATGTCTCCGGGAAACGACAGTTCGAAACCCAGCACACTCTGCACCAGGGGCGATAGTGCGATCACAGGTATGGTCAGGACTGACGACACAACGAACCTCCTCCAGAAGTCCCGCATCATCATCCTGTGGTGCTCCGCGTGGGAGTGCATATCCTTCATAACAATCACATCCCCGTGCCGCCCGTACACGATTAAGGGCAGCAATACACACATGGCATCCATCGTATTTAAACACTGGGTATGCTCTCCACTTCCTCCCGGGGACGTATCACAAATTCGCAGTAATCGTACCCGGCGGCCTTGCATTTCGTCTCCTCCGCCTCATAAATTCTGCCGGCGTACTCGCTCATTATTCCAGCCAGAACCCCGCGTATGAAGTGGCACCGCTTCTCCCCCAAGGCGTCCTCGTCACCGTACTCCTCGGCTTCGAAGGAATCGTATATGCGCGCATATCCGATCTCCTCGCCGTCAACTTCCTCGTGGTAAACCGTCGCTATTCCCCACCCGAAGTACCAGGCGGAAGCGGCGCACATTTCCAGGGCCATCTCCCGGTCGTTCACCAGGGATAGGTAACGCTGGAATATCACCCTGCCGCTGTTGAACCCGCCTCGGTAGAGTATGATAGCCGCCGCCTCCTCGCCTGCGAACTCCGTTATATCGTGCATTAACCCTGTGACGAAGTACTCGGTGCTCACCATCACGAACCTCCGCCCCAGGCGCTCTATGCGGGAATCCTCCGAGAAGGCGGGATCCCGGGTTATCATCCCCATTATGCCCCTCGAAGATTTCAGCGCTTCCTCACGGGTCTTGAACATATCACCACCATGATAAAAACGCAAGCATACTATTTATAAATTTTTGCTGCAAACATCAAAATGCGGCGAGGAAAGGGTTATATGCCTCGACTCCCATATTCCTCCGGTGGTAATATGCTTTCCAGAATACCCTTCGACATGGAGAAGCTGAAAAACCTTGCGAAGGAGCAGCCAGACGTGGAGCTGATTCGCATAGGGATAATAGCGGAGCTGGACGCCATAAACCTGTACGAGCAGCTGGCGGCGCAGGCGAAGGACGACCTGGTCAAGAAGGTCTTCCTGGACATCGCGCAGGAGGAGAAGGAGCACTTCGGGGAGTTCCTGGAACTCCTGCGGCGCCATGACCCTGAAATCATAGAGGCCATGGAAGAGGGCGCCGATGAGGTAATGGAGATGGAGGAGTGAGGTGATCCCATGGATCTGAGAAAGTACAGCATAGAGGACCTGATTCTCCTAGGAATAAAGAGCGAGATCGAGGCCGCGAGGGTATACCGCGAGACCGCGAATAGGGTCAAAAATCCCTTCCTCAAGAACCGCCTAGAAGCGCTATCCCGGGAGGAGGATAAGCACCGAGAGGTGCTGGAGAACCTCTATCGCAAGTTCTTCCCGGGAAAGGAGATCGTGCTGCCCGAGAACCCGGAGTACCTGCCCGAGTTCCCGGAGATTGAGATATTCCGCGAGATTAATTCCACTACGGACATACGCACGGTGCTGGAGAAGGCCATGATGGCAGAGATGAGCGCCAAGGAGTACTACGAAGGCATAGCCGAGATGGTGGACGACGAAGATCTGGCGAGGATGATGCGCTACATGGCCAAGATAGAGGAAGGGCACTACAACATACTCAAGATGGAGTACGAGGACATGCAGGAGTTCGAGAGCATAATGGGAGACGCCAACTACGTGGAATTCGATGCACGGTTCTGATGAGGAAATTATTTATCCTTTTCCGCATACACCTAAGGGGGTGAAAAAATGAAGCCAGACGAGGTCAGGGTAAAGGACGTGATGACGAAGGACGTGATCGTTGTGCATCCCACGGACACCGTGTCAAAGGCGATAAGCAGGATGCAGGAGCACGGGTTCCACGAGATACCCGTGGTTGACGAGAAGAACAATCTGATCGGCATAGTAAATTACCGCACGCTCATAAGGAGGAAGAGCCTCCCGCTCTTCTCGCATGTTGAGACTGTCATGGTGAAGCCCCCCACCGTAGAACCCGAGGACACCATAGTGGACGCCGTGAGGAAGATGATAGACGCCGGGTTCCGCTCCCTGCCCGTGGTGGAGGGCAAGAAGGTCGTTGGTATCATATCCAGGAGCGATGTGATGCGCCTCGTGCCAAAGATGAAGGACGTCGCAAATATCCCTGTGGAGGACGTGATGACCTCCGATCCCCTGGTGGTGGAGGAGAACTCCCCGGTGGAATATGCCGTGGATGTAATGAAGAAGATAAGCGAGCTCAGCGTGCCCGTTGTGGACAAGCACAGGCACCTGAGCGGCGTGGTGCACATGCGCGATATATCCCGGGCGTTGTGGAGGGTCAAGGACCGGGCCAGCCTAGGCGAAGTTGCCGGGGAGAAGGAGAAGAAAGTGGTCTACGTGAAGGAAGTGATGAGCCCTCCCGTCTATGTCAATGAGGATGCGGTGCTCAAGGATGCGGTGGAGAAAATGATAGAGTTCCGCTCGTCCATATGCGCTGTGATAAACGAGAAGAACGAGCCGATAGGCGTTATATCACAGAGGGACGTCATGGAGGCGGTTATGCGTAAAAGCGAGAAGGAGGGCGTGTTCGTGCAGATATCCGGGCTCGAAGTGGATGACCCAGAGCCATACATGGTGATATACGACATGGTGGAGGCGTTCCTCAACAAGATAAACAAGTTCAAGGAGTTCAGGCCCCAGCTACTAACATTCCACGTTGAGGAGCACCACATAAGCGGCGAGAGCGAGGAGATAAAGTACAGCGTGAGGGCCAGGTTCACCACCGACCGCAAACTCTTCTTCGCGAAGAGCTACGACTGGAACCTCTACCGGGCCTTCAAGGAAGTGCTCGAAACCCTGGAGAGGAACGTGAAGAAAGAAAGGGAAAAGTTGCAGGAGTTCCGCAGGGTCACCCTCTGAACCCCAATTTTTCCAGGTTTATTTCCCCACCAACCACGGGGTAGTATATCTCGAAGTTCTCAAGCACCTCTGGGTGTATCTCGCCGAAGAAGCCTATCTCCTCACCTCCAACTTTAACCGCTGCTACCCTCCCAGGTATGAAAGAGGGGTGCTCCTTCTCCACCACCTCGTACCCGCTGAATCCAAGGTCCTCGAGGATTCTCTCCACGATTGACTTGGAATCGGTGAACCCGACGCGGGAGTCCTCATACAGGAACGCCAGGTGCCTTTCAAGGGAAGCTCCACGCACGTACCCGACCTCGAACACCTTCTGCGGCAGGTCCCGGTGCTTGTTCTTTCTCAGTATTTCCATAAGGGAGGGGATGAGCCAGATCCTCAGCGTTTCGGTGCCCTCGCTCACAGGGTTCTCAACCACCACGGGGACATCTTCGGCGGGGAGGCGCATCAGGCGGTACTGCGTGGCGATGGAGCTGAGGGTGAGGGTCTTCACCTCCAGGAATCCCAGACCCACCATTATGATGCGGAGCTTGTTCTCCCATTCGAATCCTGAGCCGCGGTGATACCTCGTCAGCCCGCGCCTCGGGAGAGTGTCGTAGCCAATTCCCTTGGCTATGTCCTCCACTATGTCCACCGGGTGCAGTATGTCCAGGCGGTAAGGGGGGATCTCCACGGTGATCTCTTCCCCGACGGTGGCGCGGTACCCCATCCTCCTCAACGCTCGTTCGATTTCATCGTCACCCACATCGAATCCGAGAAGGCGTTTCGCGTAATCCTTAGAGAGGCTCATCTCCCTGTACTCCATTATCGGCGTGGTCACCTCGCCATCGGGATATGATATGCGAACCCCCTCGATCCTGGCACCGCGCTCCGCGAAGGAACTCGCCACGATGTTAAGGACCCCGAGAAGCGCGTTGAGATCCGTGCCCGTCATGTCGATGAAGATGTTCCTCGTCTCCTCTGTGATCTGCGTCAGGGTGCCGTTTATTATGGGAGGGAATGAAAGCACGTTGCCCTCTGAATCCAGGATCACCGGGTACCTGTCGTGGCCCTTGAGTATATCGCCATACTCTATGCCTTTGGGATGCCTCTTTATAATTTCCTCCAGGGTCATCTCCTCCTCGAACCCCAGGGGGACGAAGGAGAAATCCTTTGGCCTGGTGGTGTAGGTGAACGGCCCGCGGACCCTATCATAGTCGTGGAGCCCTATGGCGATCTTTTTCCTCTTGCGCCCCACCGTTATATGCAGTTTCTCCTGGAAGTCCATCATGCTCTTTATGAGCCCTTCGTCCACGTTTATGCCGCGAATCACCGCCGCGACTATGTACGGGCGAACCGAAGAGACGGATTCGTCCACGATGACCCTCTCCTCGCCCTCCTCAACCCGATATTCGCGAAATCCCTCCAATCCCATGTACTGCTTCAGGGCCCTCGCGATGCCCTCCACCGTGTAAAGATCGGGGCGATCTGGGAAAAATTCCACAAGGATCTCGTCGCCGTGAACCCCCTTGTAGTCCGCCCCGAGCATGCGGACATTCTCCTCCAGATCCTCAACCTTAACTCCCAGCTTCTCGAGCTCTCCGCGCTGAATCCTGATGACGGGCATGGTGGGATTAAGGGCGCATCTCTATTTATTTTTTCCCGTCGCCGCCATCGCCAGTTCCACCGCCTCTTCTGCATCCCTCGCCTGAACGTACCTTCCCTTCGTTATCCTCTCCTCATCGAGGTCCCAGGAGTGGAGCGAGACGACGGTCTTCCCCTCGTTGAGCGCGAAGGATATCTCGCTGAGGGTGCCTATGTACCCGTCTATCGCTATCAGGGCGTCGCTAGCCCTCACCACCAGGTGGTTCCTTGCCAGGCCATAGTGGGTGGGGATGGCGATGTCCACGTACTCATTCGCATCCTCCTTTCCGTGGGGGAGTATGCCAAGGGTTATTCCACCCGCATCCTTGGCGCCCCTGCACGCGTGCAGCATGACCCCGCCCATCCCGCCGGACACGAGAACGGCGCCGCGCTTCGCCACGAGGTACCCCACACGGTAGGCCAGGTCGCAGATCTCGGGGGAGCAGGAAGATCCTCCTATGACGCCGATGTTCACGAGCATAAAAAGAATAAGAGATTGCGGGTTAAAAAATTATCGCGAGATCAGCGGTAGTTGTTGTACCTGCCGTAGCCTCTCCGCTGGTATCTCCTCTCGTGCTCCTGGGCGCTCATGTCCAGGTCCTCGTTTACCTCTTCAATCTCCTCATCGCTCTTCTTTATAGCCCCGTACTTGCCCACATTGAGCCTCATGTGGCCCCGTACGAGGG
>WAOY01000010.1 GCA_015520985.1 DHVE2 group archaeon | reverse complement strand
CTCCACCTTCGCCAGCAGGAGCCCGGTGTCGTGTACGGCGTAGAGCATGAGTATCCTGGGGCTCCTGGGCACTCCCAGAAGATGGTCCAGATTCCTTGCTTTCAGGGCCTCCCTGAACGGGTGGAGGGGCGGAGTGAGAATGGGGGAACATGTACCCTTCAGCATGGTGCAGTCCTTTTCACTGAGGAACTCATCCACCAGGGTTGTCTTGCCGATTCCCGCCTCTCCCCTTACCAGCACTATCCTGCCCGAGCCACCCTGCACGAGGGCGTAGTTTCTCTCCAGGGCCTCAATCTCCCTTTCTCTTCCAAGAAGCATAGACAAGCACCGCTACAGTGGCCGCGATGAATGCAGGTGCGGGGAACTCCGGTATCAGATCCCCGGTGCTGGCGCTGAGCGTGCAGCCCTCCCAGGCACCGTGCTGCTTGGTCGGCTCCTCAACCCAGCGCATCATGGCCACGTATATCCGTCCGGGGTCCTCAACGTGAACCGTGGGCATCATGCTGTCCGAGCCGTACTTCGTAAGCAGGATATCCCCTTCGGCTGAGGTCCAGTTATCGGCGGTGGTGTTTCCGTACATTATCTGCCTGTATCCCGTGTTCTCGTCGAACTCATCCCATACCACGAAGATCCCACCGGAGAACTCGCTTGCGCTGGGGTGCGTGGCGTTGTGGCCATCGGGGTAACTTATGATCAGCTGCCCTCCCCTGGTGTACTCCCACTGGCCGTTTACGAAATGCTTTGCCGCTATCTCCCTAACTGTCGCATTCCCCTCGCTGACCTCCTGCTCCCAGAAAACGTATACGTCTCCGCTGTAAACCAGGGCGCTCACGTTGTACGCGTTCATCCCGTACAGGCTCTCCACCATGGTCACGTTCCACGACCCGTATGGGTACGATGTGTTGGCGGCGTATACTGCGTATGCGTTGTTGGACACCTCGTATTCGGTCCAGAACACCCACACCCTGGGCTCAGCGGCGAAGTTGTCCACCGCTATGTCCACGCTCTGAACGCTGCTTCCGTCCACGGTGGACACCGCCGTGTCTCCCTGCTCTGAGTTCCAGGAACTCCCGTTGTAACTGTTGCCGTAGTAGACCTCCCAGCTGTTGTAGGTGGAGTTGTACCCGAGCCAGACAGCGTGGATGAACCCGTCCTTGGTGACCACGATCTTGGGCTCCACGCAGTCACCCACCTTGGAGTTGTACCTGTTGGATATGACCCAGTTGCCACCGGTGGAGCTCCAGTTGACGCCGTCGTCGCTGAAACCGTAGTATATCTCCCGGTTCCCAGAACTCCTGTTGAACTCGCTCCATACTGCGTGTATCCTCCCGTTGACCGGATCATACGTGAGATCCGGGGACGAGGAATTGGTGCCGTCCTCGTAGCTTATCACCACATCCCGCCTGCTGCCGGTCCAGTTGATGAAATCTGATGAGAGGGAAATCATTATTTCCCGTGCCTTTACCTCGTTGCCGCCGTAGGTGTAGTTCTCCACTTCATCCCATAGAATCACGAAGCGGGATATGACCGGGTCGTACACCATGGTTAGGTTTCCCACGGAGTTTCCGTCGGGATAGGTTGCATTTGAGAATTCTATGCTCCTCAACCCACGAATTCCGGATGCGCCGGAGGCGCTGACCATCCCCATCGACCCGATAATCAGCAGTATTGCCCCCACAACGAGCACCCACTTCATGCTTGCGCATAAGAACCAGAATATTTAACACTTTTGTATGCGAAGGTTTTAATTTTCGTATCCAATGACCGTCTATGCGCGCCTTCATAGCGATAGACGTTCCCTACTTCCGCAGCATAGAGGAGTTGCAGAGGAGCATCCAGGGCCGGTTCAAGGCGGTGGAGCCGGAAAACGTGCACTTCACCCTCAAGTTCCTGGGGGATATACCCGAGGACATGGTGGAAGAGATCGGTGCGGCCGTCGAAGAGTGCAAGCCGGAGCCGTTCACCATACGCCTGCGGGGTATCGGGTTCTTCCCCAACGAGAACTACATCAGGGTGGTGTGGATAGGCGTGGAGAACCCCGAGGTACTCGAGAACCTGATGAGGTGCATAGATACTCGCCTCTCCCGCCTGGGCTTCAAGAGGGAGAGGAGCTACGTCCCCCATCTCACCGTGGCCAGGGTCAAGGGGAGGATTAGCATCGATTCCCGGGAAAAATTCGAGTCCATGTGCTTCGGGGAAGTACAGGTAAAGGAGATAAAACTCAAGAGGAGCACCCTCACCGAGAAGGGGCCCATATACGACGACGTCCTGGTTATCCCCCTGTGACCTTGCTCATCCGTAGTAGTGGTTCTCCTCGTAGGTCTCCTCCATCTCTTCCTCTTCTCCCTCTTCCAGCACGTCTATCGCAACTATCATGTTCGTGGGTATGAGCCTGGTCTTTCCCGCGAGTTCACCGTGGGATTCGTCCAGCACAACGCAGAGCGAACTCTCCTCTCCCACGGGCACGAAACCCTCGAAGGTTCCCACGGTCTTCGCAATCTCCTCATGCGAGGTAGATACGTATATTATGCACCTGGAACCCGGCAAAAGATTCTTCATCTGACCACCTCCCTGGCGAGGCTCGCTATGTGCTCCACCTCTCTGCGGTAGTTCTCCATCGCCATCTTCACGTTCGCCTCCACGAAACTCCAGGCCTTCTCTATGTCTCCGTACCTGAGCCTGTATTTCTTCGCGATTCCCTCGTGCTCCTCCTCCAGCAGGTCGTAGGATTTCAGCTTGTTAAGGTACCTGTAAAGCGTGGGACGCGAGGTGTTGAGGTACGTGAGCAGTTCGTCCACGCTCCACAGCTTTTCCGGATGAAGCAGAAGGCACTCCTTGAACAGCCGGTACCCCACGGATTTCTTTGCCTCTTCAAAATCCTTGTCCGGGTTGTACTTCATGTACCCGATGGAAGACAGGAAATGCACCAGCACCCTGTCCAGATCCCTTTCGTGTAGCATTGGAGAAGTTCTGCGGAGCTGGATCTCAAACATAGGTGCCACATAGCGAAGTGAGTTATATATTTTTCCTATCTCCTGCGCCTTCCGCGGTAGGCGAGCGCTGCGCTGACGGCGATGAGCAACGTTGATGTAAATACTGGGGAGGATACGTTTATTTCAGGGACAAAATCTCCGGTTTCGCCAGCATTTCCATCCCCGTTACCCAGAATGGATTTTCCCGGCAATCCTCCAGAGACATTTATGTAGCCAGATATGTTCATAT
>WAOY01000009.1 GCA_015520985.1 DHVE2 group archaeon | reverse complement strand
ATAGGAAGTAATAGATGAGGAATCTCGTGATAGAAATCAATATACTGCGATATGAAATGTGGGTAAGGCGTGAAGGGGATGAAGAAGAGGACGAGGAACGCGAAGAGCGTTGGCCCACTTCGGATGAAATGGGGATGCTGAGAGAATATCTCAAAGTCACCTGAAATCACATTTTTATACCCACACTCCATCTCCCAACCATGCTCCTGGTAAAGAACGCGTCCCAGCTCATCACACTGCGCGGCGGAATTCGCCGGGACGAGTACGATCTCGGAATCATAGATGACGGTGCAGTTCTCATAGATGGGGATAAAATTGTTGAGGTGGGCACCACCCGAGAGCTCCGGGGAAGCGCGGAGGCGGAAATCGATGCAACGGGCCGTGTTGTCATGCCCGGATTCGTGGACCCCCACACTCACCTCATCTTCTCCGGCACGCGGGAGAATGAGTTGTATATAAAATTGCAGGGCAAGACGTACCTCGAAATCCTGAAGATGGGCGGGGGAATCCTTAAGACGGTTCGCATGACGAGGGCTGCGAGCAAGGAAGAACTGAAGGAAGAAGCAAAGAGACGCCTGGATTACATGCTCGCCAATGGAACCACCACCGCTGAGGCGAAGAGCGGCTACGGCCTGGATTACGAAAATGAGAGGAAGATACTCGAGGTAATAAACGAAATTGATCATCCGGTGGAACTCGTACCAACTTTCCTCGGTGCACATGCGGTGCCCCCGGAGTTCGAGAGCAGCGGGGAGTACATTGAGTTTATGAAGGAAGTGATTCCTAAAATTTCGCACCTTGCGAGATTCATCGACGTTTTCTGCGAGAAGGGCGTGTTCAATTGCGAGGAATCAAAAGAATACCTGGAGACGGGGAAAAGGTATGGGCTTATCCCAAAGATACATGCGGACGAGATAGAGGACATCGGTTGCTCCCGGATCGCTGTGGAAATCGGGGCAATAAGCGCGGATCATCTCGTAAAGACGAGCGACGAGAACATAGAGGAGATGGCAAAGGGCAACACAATCGCGGTATTCCTGCCCGCGACACCCTACATGCTTCTGAGCAGGGAGTATGCCAGGGCCAGGGAATTCATATCCCTCGGAATTCCCGTTGCCCTCGCCACGGACCTGAACCCCAACGCCTACACGGAGAGCATGCAAATGGTGATTTCCCTGGCGATAACGCAGATGCGCATGCTCCCAGAGGAGGCCATCGCGGCGAGCACCATAAACGCGGCTGCGGCCATAGGAATGCAGAACAGGGTGGGCTCTATTGAAAGGGGCAAGCAGGCTGACATAATAATCCTGGACGCGAAGAACTACCAGCAGATCGGCTACCACTTCGGGGTGAACCTGGTGGAGAAGGTTATTAAGAAGGGCAAAGTTGTCTGGAGCAGGTAAGAGCTATGTACCTGATACGGGAATTCAGGGAGGAGGACGTGTACGACGTGTTCCGCATCGCCTTCGAGAACCTGACGGAGAAGTATTCCCTGGATTTATTCCTCGACATCCACCGCGCATGGCCCTCCGGGTTCCTGGTTGCCGAACTGAAGGACATCGTGGGATTCATCGCCGGCAGTTATTACGAGGGAAACGCGAGGATTCTTATGCTGGCTGTTGATAAGCCCTTCAGGGGCCGTGGCATAGGTTCTGCGCTCCTTAACCGCTTCATCTTTGAGTGCAAGAAAATGGGTATCAGGACCGTTTCCCTTGAGGTAAGGACCGGCAATATTGATGCGATTCAGTTCTATCAGAAACGCGGATTTCAGGTGATGTCCCGCATAGACAACTACTACACCAACGGCGATTCCGCATACGTTATGTGGAAAATGATATGAAAAAATCAGAAGACGTCTATCTCGTCGTTCAGGATCATCTCAGTTATCTTGTGTATGTTGGCCAGCCAGTCGTCGGCGATGCTCCTGAACTCGCTCATGTACTTCTCCACATTCACACCCTTTGCGGGGATAACCTGCACGCTGGCCACCTGCGGCTGGTCGATGGGCTTCCCTATCTGGGATACTATGCGCACGTGCGCCTCCTTTACGTCGCCGCCTGAGGCCTTCACGACGTCCTCAGCTATCTTGAATGCTAGGAGGTTGTACAACTTACCAACATGCGTGACGGGGTTCTTCCCGGCGGAGGCCTCCATGCTCATGGGCCTGTAAGGCGTTATCAGGCCATTCACGCGGTTTCCCCTGCCAACTGAGCCGTCGTCGCCGTTCTCCATGCTCAGGCCCGTGACGGTGAGGTAGTAAATGTTCTCCTCCGGGATATCGCCGGTGTTTATGAAGTAATTCACCTCCTTATCCGTGAACTTGGCGGCGTAATCAAGGAGTACATCCCTGAGCTCCTCCTTCACGCTCATATAATGATCCGCATCTGGAGTGTATTTGCCAACGAATGCGGCGGCGACTGTGATGTTTATCCGGTTCCCGTCGCGGTAGCCCATGACCTTCACGTCTTCCCCGATCTCCGGGAACCTATCCTTGAGCTCTCCGTTTATGTACCTCTCCGTGTGGTAGACCACCTTCTCAAGGTCGCTCATGGGCGCATAGCCCACGCCGAAGGAGGTGTCGTTGGCGAGCTGCTTCTGCGTGTCGTAAAGGCCCTTGAGATCAACCGAGCCCTGCCCGATCATGCAATCTATAATCACGTCCTCCTCTATGTCCAAGTTCCTGTAGTGCTTCTTAAGGAAATTAACCGCCGCTTTCTTAGCGATGGTCCTGTAGGGAACACGCTCACCGTTCACATTCGTCGTGGCCCTCCCCGAGAGGAGGATGTATACCGGCTCCAAAACCTGGCCTCCGCCGAACTTCGGCTTGGCCTGACCTCCCACGATCTCCGCTTGATCCGTGTTGTGATGAAGTATGCGGCCGTAGTGCTTCAGGTAGTACCTCGAGAGTTCCCGGCTTATGCTCTCCGCAATTCCATCAGCGACGCTGTCCGGATGCCCTATTCCCTTTCTCTCCACAATTTCAATTTCCCTTTCCTCAACGGGGGTGAAATTGATCGCCTCAACAACAACATTCCTTTTCATAGAGGGCAGTAT
>WAOY01000008.1 GCA_015520985.1 DHVE2 group archaeon | reverse complement strand
GCCCCCTCATCGGTGCTATGGCGTCGATCTCGTCGATGAAGATAACCGTGGGGGCGCTCTGACGGGCCTTCTGAAAGACCTCCCTTATGGCCCGCTCGCTCTCCCCCACCCACTTGGAGAGGACTTCAGGTCCCTTTATGGCGATGAAGTTGGCCTCGCTCTCTGTGGCGACCGCCTTGGCCAAGAGGGTTTTGCCCGTTCCTGGAGGACCGTAGAGGAGTATACCCTTGGGCGGGTCTATCCCCATGGCCTCGAAGACGTCCCTGTACTTGAGGGGGTACTCCACCGCCTCCCTGAGCTTTTTCTTGACGTCTTCAAGCCCTCCCACGTCGTCCCAGTGGACGTTGGGGACCTCGATGAAGACCTCCCTCAGGGCGGAGGGGTGAACCTCCTTTAGGGCCTCCTCGAAGTCCTCCCGCTTCACCACCAGCTCTTCCAACACTTCCGGTGGGATCTCCTCCTTCTCCAGGTCTATCTTGGGGAGAACTCTCCTCAGCGCCTTCATGGCAGCCTCCTTCACCAGGGCTGCTAAATCCGCTCCCACGAAGCCATGGGTCCGCTCAGCCAGCTCCCAAAGTAGGGAGTTCCTCAGGGCGGTCTCTACCCGCTCCCTCACCACGTAGGACGCCGACTCTATGGCCTTCTTTATCTCCCCAAGGTCCTCCACACCCTTGATCTTCTCGTATAGGGACCTGATCTCCTCAGCGTAGGACAACTCCCTCTCCAGGGCCTCCCCGACCTTCTCCTCCTTCTCCTTCATCACCCGCCGGCCTATCTCACCCTTCAGCTCCCTTATGGCCTCCTTTACCTTTCCTCCTCTCTTTATCTTCTCGAGGACCTTTTCAGCCGCCTCCATCTCCTCCACGAGGTCCCCTATTACCTTCTTCACCCTCTCCACCGAGTCGTAGACGTCCAGGGGCACGTGGCGGGTGTGTATCTGGAGGATCTCGAACCGGCCCTTCTTATCGGGGACAGGGAGCTCTATCTCCCTGTCAAACCTGCCGGGCCTTCTCAGGGCTGGATCGATGGCGTTGGGTCGGTTGGTGGCGGCAATGACGATGACGTCGCCCCTCGCTTCCAGTCCGTCCATGAGGGTGAGGAGCTGGGCCACCACC
This sequence comes from DHVE2 group archaeon, assembly GCA_015520985.1. Lineage (GTDB taxonomy): Archaea > Thermoplasmatota > Thermoplasmata > Thermoplasmatales > Aciduliprofundaceae > JAADDK01. Next base: position 6,231 of record WAOY01000008.1, on the reverse strand, counting down.
CTTCTCTCAACTTCCCCGCTCACCTCCTCCCTCTTGGGGGCGATTGAGTCTATCTCATCGATGAATATTATGCTCGGCGCGCTCTTCTGCGCCTCCTGGAATATTTCCCTCAATCTCTGCTCGCTCTGCCCGTAGAACTTGCTCATGATCTCGGGGCCGTTGATCACGAAGAAGGACGCGTTGCTCTCGTTGGCCACGGCCTTCGCAATCAGCGTTTTTCCAGTTCCCGGAGGTCCGTGGAGTATCACTCCTTTCGGGGGATCAATGCCGAGCCTCTCAAACAATTCAGGGTGCTTGAGCGGCAGTTCTATCATCTCGCGGACCTTGTGCAGCTCCTCCTCCAGGCCCCCGATGTCCTCGTAGGTGACGTGCTCCATGCTCCCCTCGGCGAACTCTCCGGGGGGCTCTTCGCGGACCTCCACCTCGGTGCTCATGCCTATCTGCACCACTGCCTTGGAGGGTATCGTCTTTACCACGCGGAAGAGTATTCCAGATCTCCCCGCCAGGGTTATGTTCGGGACCACGATCTCGTCGCCCTCTATCATGGGCCTCTTTAGCAGGCTGCGCCTTATGAAGTCCCCGATGCCCTCCCCAAACCGCAGCCTCTGGTTCTTTCCGATAAGGGGGGCGAGTATCACCTTCTTAGCCTCCACGGGCTGGGCTTTGCGAACCTTCACCTTGTCCCCCACGGTTACCTTCGCGTTTCTCCTTATGTAGCCATCTATGCGGATTATGCCGCGGCCCTCGTCCTCCTGCTTGGCCCTGAAAACCCTGGCCACGGTTTTACGCGCGCCCTCTATCTCTATTACATCGCCCACCTCCACGCCCAGGCGGATGCGGGTGTTGGTATCAAGGCGTGCCCTTCCGAGGCCAACGTCCATCTGAGGAGCCTCTGCGACCCTGAGTATAACCTCTTCTGCCATGCTTGCGGAAATCGCCACAACGATTATAAATGTTCTCATAGCCACGGCGGCTTTGGTGGCGGGGGTATGCGCCTAGACACGCGGCGTATGGCATCGTCGAAGGAGGAGTAAAGAACGAGGGTCCCTATGAAGCTGAGGAGGATCATGAGGACCACGCCCAGCCTCATGTCGGAGGAGCCGTAGTGATCCGCGACCCTCCAGATGGCAATTCCTATGAGTATCGTAGCCAGGAGCATTATTACTCCGGAGGTTACGGCCAGCGCGGACACCGCTAAATCGAAGACGTTTCCAAGGGAGACCATGGCGAGGACCTGCGGTGGCGCGGCCACGATCAGGTGGGTGTAGTACGCCACTATGCCGTGCCTCGCGATCTTAACCCCAGGTACATGGGGTTCCACCATCTCGGTGGATCTCCTAAGCGCATCCAGGAAGTAGGCAGAGAAGAGGGCGTAGACGAAGTAAGCGACGCCTGAATACATGAGGGCTATCACCGGCTGTTTCTCCTCGTGGACCATCCCGAAGGATGAGAAGATGAGGGATACAACCATACTTAACACGCTTGCGGTGTAGACCACCAGCACAGCAAGCTGAATAAGAGCGTAGAAGAAAAAGGTGTTTTTGAGGCGCTTGAGCGCCCTTATCTCCGCCTCCTTCCTCGCCTCAAAGTCATCGTATGACATCTACACCGTACTGCTCCTTGAGTTCCTCGGCGGTCACCTTGCCCAGGATTTGCTTGCTCTTAACGCCTGTTGCGACCACGAGCACCGAGATCCTGCGGTCATACGTGGGATCGATTGCGCAGCCCCAGATGACGCGGGAATTCTTGGATATCCTCTTGTGCAACTCCTCCACGGCGCGCTCCGCCTCGCTTATCGTCATGTCAGGGCCGCCGACCACGTTCACAAGCACGCCGGTGGCGGTGGATATATCGACTTCGAGAAGCGGCGAGTTTATCGCCTCCTCTATCGCCTCCATGACGCGGTCCTCCCCGGTTCCCTCGCTCTCTCCAAGGCCAATCATGGCCACTCCGCCGCCCTTCATCACCGTCTTGAGGTCATTGAAATCGAGATTCACCAGTCCGGGCTTGGTTATCATCTCCGTCAGGCCCTTTATGGCGCGCATTAGAATTTCGTCTGCGAACTTGAACGCCTGGTTCAGTGGCAGCCGGGGTACAAGTTCAAGCAACTTGTCGTTGGGAATCGTGATGACAGTGTCCGCCGTCTCCCTGAGTTTGTCGAGGCCCCACATGGCGTTCTCCCACCTTGCACGGCCTTCTGCCTTGAAGGGCAGGGTGCATATCGCTATGGTTAGTGCACCCAGTTCCTTGGCGATCTGCGCTATCACGTGGGCGCTTCCCGTTCCAGTTCCTCCACCGAGACCGCAGGTGATGAAGACCATGTCCGCTCCCTGCAGAACCTCGCGTATCTTGTCCTCCGCCTCCCTGGCCGCCTCGGCGCCTATCTGGGGAAGCGCACCCGCTCCGAGACCCCGGGTAAGGCGCTTGCCCAGGAGTATCTTCCGCTGCGCCTTGGTGATGAGAAGATGCTGCGCATCCGTGTTCGCAGCTATGAGCTCGACTGAGCCGTATATACCCTCTTCCATTATGCGCGAGATCGTGTTGCTTCCTCCTCCGCCGCAGCCCACGATCTTGATGTTGGTCCGCAGGCTCTTGAGAACCTCTTCCAGCTCTTTATCCTCCTCGCTGGGTATGATCGGCGGGGCCCTCTGCTCCTCCATGGCACGGGTTTCCGCCTTTGCCATAACCTCCTTGATCAGGGACTTCATCTTGACCACCTTTTGTGGTGGTATGCAATTTAAGATATAAAAAGTTTTATGCAAGTGTGCGATGCGGGGATATGCGACCTTACCTGATATTTGCGAGGATGCCCAGGAACCCCTCGAGGTACCTCGCCACGTTCAAGCGCGAACTGCTGGATTTCTGCGCCGAGAACGGAATTGAATGCGTCATCGAGCCCCTGGGTGGAAGGATCCTTGTTTTCACATCCCGCGACATATGCGATCGCATCGTGAGGATTCGCGGTGTTTTGGATTGTAGGCCCGTGGAGATCTTCCACGATCCCGAGTCACTGGTAAAAAAAGTCCTTCCCTCCCTCGAGAACTGCCGCAGTTTCGCAGTGAGGTGCAACCGCATGCACGTTGCCCAGGAGATAGGCGGAATGATACACGAAACCCTCGGGATCCCGGCGAATCTGGAGAATCCGGATTGCGAAGTCCGGGTTGAATTCCGCAACGACCTGTATATTCTCTTATGAAAGCGGTGCCAGGCACACCGGGGTCGATGCCCAGACTCCGGCCCAAGTCCCCGCACGGTTCCTCGGTCCCGCTACCCCCCGAGCGCCAGCAGTCCACGGTACCGCTGCTCCCTTCCGGGCCTGGCGGGGTTCCCGTGGCAAAGCGCCGCAAGGCTTCCCTCCGGAAGCCCGCGACGCACCTGTGGCCCCGGGGGACAGGACCTCACAGGTTCCGTGCGGCTTGAAAGCCGGAGCTGGATACACCTTCCCCGGCTGTCGCCCCCGCGTATAGGCGATTTCGGGTACAGGGGACGCCTAACCCCCCGGCCTAGCCTGGCACCGGGTCAAGAAATCTCTACGGGTATTTTAAGGTTTTCTCGCACAAACCGTCGAGATGCATCTTGCCATACTTACTAATTTTTTTATACCCCCGCACATTTCACCCAACCATGTACGATTTCAAGAAGAGCGAGGCGCGGTGGCAGGATTACTGGGAGAAGGAAAAGCTGTACCACTTCAACTTCAACACGGACAAGCCCATTTACAGCATAGATGTCCCGCCAAGGTACGCCAGCGGAAAGCTGCACATAGGGCACGCGGTGCACTACTCCCACATAGATATGATCGCGAGGTACAAGAGGATGCGCGGCTACGAGGTCTTCTTTCCCCTCTGCTTCGACGTCAACGGAATGCCCATAGAGGTGAACGTGGAGAAGAAGTACGGCATAAGGATGCGCGACACCCCGAGGCAGGAGTTCATCAAGCTCTGCGAGGAATTCGCGAATGCGAATATCGCGGAAATGACGAGGCAGTACAAGATCCTGGGGGAGAGCATGGATCCCACGATTTACTATCAGACGGATGCACCCTATTACAGGAAGATAACCCAGCTCTCATTCATCAAGATGTTCGAGAAGGGCCTGGTTTACAAGGCGAAGCATCCCGTGAACTGGTGCCCCAGGTGCGGCACCGCCATAGCGGATGCGGAGATTGAGTACCGCAAAAGGAAGACGTATCTCAACTACATCCCATTCAAGGTGGAGGGCGGAGGGGAGATAGTTATCGCCACAACCCGCCCCGAACTTCTGTGCACCTGCCAGCTCATAGCGGTGCACCCGGAGGACGAAAGATACAGGGATTTGGTGGGCAAGTATGCCATCGTGCCAATCTACGGACAGAAGGTAAAGATTGTGGCTGATGAGAAGGTCGACAAAGATTTCGGCACTGGCGCGGTTATGATATGCTCCGTCGGAGATAAAGACGATTTGGAGTGGATTTACAAGTACAACCTGCAGTTCCTGGACGGGATAGACGAGGAGGGGAAGATGACGGAGCGCGCGGGCAAGTACGCGGGTATGCCCGTGGAGGAGGCGAGGAAGGCGATAATCGAGGACCTGAAGAAAGAGGGGCTCGTGTTGAAGCAGGAGGAGATAGAGCAGAACGTCGGAGTGTGCTGGAGATGCCACACGCCCATAGAATTCGTGAACAAGGAGCAGTGGTTCATAAAGATTCGCGATCTCAAGGAGGAAGTTCGAAAGACCGCCGAGGAGATAAAGTGGATCCCGGAGTTCATGAAAAAGCGCCTGGACGACTGGATAGACTCCCTGGAATGGGACTGGGTCGTATCGAGGCAGAGGTACTTCGCAACACCGATTCCGATATGGGAGTGCGAAAACGGCCACGCCTTCGTGCCCAAATTCGAGGACCTGCAGAAGATGGATCGCCACGTGGACCCTACCGTGGATCCGCCGCCCTACGAGAAGTGCCCAATATGCGGCGCTCCGCTGCACGGCACCGAGGACGTCTTCGACACCTGGGTGGATTCATCCATCTCTCCCCTATACAACACATTCTGGGCCCGGGACGAGGAGAGGTTCAGGAAACTCTACCCCATGAGTCTGAGGCCCCAGAGCCACGATATTATACGCACCTGGGCCTTCTACACCATTCTGAGGTGCAAGAGCGTCACCGGGGAGAAGCCCTGGAACGATATATTCGTGGACAGCTTCATACTCGGTCCGGACGGAAGGCCCATGCACACCTCCTGGGGCAACGTGGTGGATCCCCTAGAAATCATAGACGAGTACGGTGCGGACGCGTTCAGGTACTTCGCCGCGAACTGCACAATCGGGGAGGACACGCCCTTCCGATACAAGGATGTCAAGCGCGGAAGGAAGCTAGTTATCAAGCTCTACAACCTTGGAAGGTTCGTGAAGAACGCCATATCCGGTGGGTTCGAAAAGCCAGGCGAACTGAAGTTCATGGATCGCTGGATCCTGAGCAGGTACAGCGAAACCGTGCGAGAGGTCACATCGCTGATGGAGGAGTACCGCTATGACAGGGCGATAAAAATCCTCGAGAACTTCACCTGGCACGTATTCGCGGACCACTACGTGGAGATGGTGAAACACCGCCTGAGCGACGAGAGCACGAAGTACACCCTCTACGAGGTGTTCCTGGGCATAGTGAAGATGTTCGCCCCCTTCATGCCCCACATAACCGAGGAGATTTACCAGGATGTGTTCCGCGAGTTTGTCGGGGAGAAGAGCATTCACATCTCCTCGTGGCCGGAGCCCGTGCTCAACGATGAAACTGCGGCGAAAGAGGGCGAGGTGGTCAAGGAGATAATAGCGGAGATCAGAAGGTGGAAGAACGAGAACCGCAGGGAGGTAAGCGAGATAATCGTGGACGGCGTCACGAAGGGTATAGTGGACATCGAGGGCACCTTCAAAGCCCGTGTAACCGCTGGAATAGAGGGCGAAGCGGAGGAGAAGGTCGTGGAACTAAAGCCCAATTTCGGCGTTATCGGCCCGAAGTTCAGGGAGAGGGCGAAGGAGATAATATCGTACATCAAATCAGCGAACCCCGAGGAACTCTGGGAAAAGATACAGCGCGGCGAGGCTGAGGTGAACGGCGTGAAGATAACGGAGGACATGGTGATCCCGAAGAAGGCGAAGATTTACCGCGGCAAAGAGGCGGAAGTGCTCCATGTATCAGGGGCCACCGTGATCCTCCTCTGATTTCCCCATGTACTTCCTGCTGGGCAGAGCCCTCAT
>WAOY01000007.1 GCA_015520985.1 DHVE2 group archaeon | reverse complement strand
GTTCCTGATAGAGGGTTCGAAGAAGGTTCTCGTTGATCCCTTCATCACGGGCAACGAGAAGGCGCCTGTGAAGCCCGACGATGTGGACTGCGATATAATTGCGGTGACCCACGGACACGGGGATCACCTCGGGGATGCGATCTTCATATCCAAGAGGAAGGATGTGCCCGTCGTCGCAATATACGAGGTGGCGGAGTACATCAACTCCAAGGGAGCGAAAGCAATCGGAATGAACTTCAGCGGCACGTACGAGCACGAGGGAGTGAAGATAACAATGGTTCCTGCGCTGCACTCCTCAGGCATAACGGAATCGGGGTTCTCACACAGCGGTGGGCTCCCCGCTGGATTCATTATTGAGATGGACGGCAAAACCGTTTACCACGCGGGAGATACGGGTCTATTCGGTGACATGAAGATAATAGGCGAACTCTATACGCCGGACGTGGCCCTCCTGCCCATAGGCGGCCTCTTCACCATGGACACCAAACTCGCGACGATAGCGGCGAAGTGGATAAAGCCGAAGATCGTGATACCCATGCACTACAACACCTGGCCACCAATAGAGGCAAATCCCGAGGAGATGCGCGAGGACCTGGAGAGGGAAGGAATAAAGCTCGTGGTGCTCAAGCCCGGCGAGAGCTTCGAACTCTGATTTTTCAATCCCTCGCGTACATTTTTTTGAGCAGTACCGGCGTTGAAAGGGAGGACGCGATCACGTATATTATCGTCGTGGCTATCACCGCGGATCCGATTGCTGGCGGGAATATTCCGCTCGCATAGGCCAGGGATGCTATAACCAGAGCGACCTCCATCTCCGGGGTCATACCCACGCCCACCCGCAGGGAGTCCCTGATGCTCATACCCGAAATCTTGGCACCGAGGCCGCAGCCGATTATCTTCCCAACGAAGACGATGGGTAGAGCGAGGAGGAGCAGGGGGTTGAAGTCCCCCACAAGAAGCTGGAAGTCCACCATCGTGCCCACCTTAACGAAGAACACTGGGATGAATATGGAGTACGCTATCGCCCTGAGGGGATTGACCACCTTCCTCTCCTGCGCAGACTGCCCGATCAGCAGGCCCGCGAAGAAGGCGCCGGTTATCGTCGCTATGTGGGACACCTGGGCGAAGAAGGCGAAGAGGAGCATTATTCCGACGGTTATGCCCACGAGCCCGTAGGGGGTGTGTATGAAGTGGTCGGTGGAGTTCATCACCTTCTCAATTACCCCGTACCTGGCCAGGAGGTAGAGAACGACGAAGAAGACGGATATGCCCACTATCAGCTCGAGGAACTCGCCCTGCCCCAGGACAACGGTTACGAGGATTATGCCAAATATGTCGTCGGCGACCGCAGCGGCCAGGATTGTGTTGCCAACGTCTGTGTTCAGTATGTGCATGTCCATCATGGTGCGCACCGTCACGCCAACGCTCGTGGCCGTGAATATCGTTCCGAATACCATGGCCTGGGTGAACCCAAAGCCCAGCATGGTGAGGGCGAAGGTGAACCCGAGGAGGAAGGTTATGAGGACTCCAAAGGCACCGACGAACATAGCCCCTTTACCGCTCCTCTTGAAGTCCTGCAGATTTGTCTCCATCCCCGAGAGGAAGAGGAGGAAGATTATGCCCATGTCCGCGAAGAACTCGAAGGCGGGGTGCTTCATGTCGAGGTTCAGGGAGAATCCGTAGTTCACCATAACGTCCTGGGGCGGAAGGAAGAACGCGAGGAGGGAGAAAAAGAGCCCAACGAGAATCTCGCCTATCACGGGGGGCTGATTCTTCCTTATGAAGATCTCGTCCATTATCTTAACGAGTATCAGGGCGAGGGCCAGTTCAAGGAGCATGCCTGTTCATCTCCACCCACACCACTATTAGCTCCAGGATGTTTAGGTCTCCAACCACGCGCATGTCATCGTCCACCACCGGCAGTTCCTTCAGGTTGTTCTTGAACATCTTCACCAGGGCGGATTGAAGGGACTCGTCGTCTTTGACGTAAACCGGGGGAAGCATGATGTCCTTGGCCCTCGGCTCGCGGCTAAGGGTGAGGGGAAAGCGGTACATGATGTATTCCATAGGGATTGAATCGTAGTAGAGGTACTGCACCAGTTCCAGCACCGGGATTAGGCCAACAAGCTTTCCCTCGGAATTGACAACGTACACGGTCCTTGTCTTTGGATCCCGCACAATTTCCTCCGCGACCTTCAAAAGTTCGTCATCCTCGTGGACGATGGATGCCTCCCGGGTGATGAGATTCCTGATGCTGCCCACCTTCAACCTCTTCATCCCTTGGGTGATGCGTTTATCGGAAATTAAGTTTTTCCAGGGGAAAGTATATTAGGAGGGTGATTGATGGCATTTTATGATTCGACTCCCTGTGAAAAACGGAGAAGTTGCGATAGAGCCCACGAAGATAGTCGCAATAGGGAGGAATTACGCGAGGCACGCCGAGGAGATGGGGAGCGAAATACCGGGGGAGCCGGTGATATTCCTTAAACCGCCATCTTCCCTGATAGGGCCCGATTCCACCATAATCCTACCGGGGATGAGCAAGAGGGTGGAGCACGAGGTTGAGCTGGCGGTGATAATTGGGAAAAGGGCGAAAAGGGTATCCGCGGAGAATGCGATGGATTACGTGTACGGATACACGGTCATCCTGGACATAACCGCGCGGGATCTTCAGGCGGAGGCTAAGAGGAAGGGGCTGCCGTGGAGCACGGCTAAGGGATTCGACACATTCGCCCCCGTGGGTCCCAGGGTCGCCCTCAGGGATGAACTCGACCCCGGAAACCTGGAGATCTGGCTAAGGGTGAACGGAGAGATGAGGCAGAGGGGAAACACAGGCGAGATGCTCTTCAAAATCCCGCGGCTGATCGAGTACATCTCTGCAATAATGACCCTGGAGCCCGGAGACATCATAGCGACGGGCACGCCCAGCGGGGTGGGGCCCCTTGAGCACGGGGACGTGATTGAAGCGCACATTGAGGGGATAGGGACCCTTGTGGAGAGAGTGATGCGGGAGAGTTAAGGCACGAGCACCGCCGCAGCGACGACGGTGGTCCACTCCCCGGATTTCTCCACGATTGCGGTGGAGGTCACGTTGGAAGTCATCAGTATCTTATCGTTGAGCTTCCAGACACCCTTCTCCTCGTCCCACTCTAGGTGGCTCTGCAAACCCAACGTTGAGGCGAGCATCTCCGCCGCGAGATCCTCGGCATAATCCCCCGCGACCTGCGCCGTCTCTCCGAAGCTGTGGTGCTCGCTCAGGTACCCATAGCGACTGCGGTCTTTTGGTACCGCGAGGCCAACGGAGGCGGCTATCATTCGGTTCAATTCGTTGCTCGAGTTCCTGGCCATGACGACGAAGACTATCTGTCCGGGCTTGAGGTACTTCAGGCCCTCCTCCTTGCTCACGATCTCCGCATTTGGGGGGAATATGGAACTCACCTCCACCAGGTTGAACTGCGCTATGCCCGCGTCCCTCAATGCGCGTTCGAAGGATCCGAGCTTGCTCTTGTGCCTCCCCACGCCCTTGGTGAAAAAAACCTTGGAGGGGATTAGGTTGAGCATTCACAACACCCTCGACGCCATCGCCGTGACTATGGACTCGTCGTCCACGTAGACCTCGTGCTTTAGTTCGTAGTCTCCGCGCACCTTTGGCTTAGGCTCTCCCAGGGCCTCTATGCGTATCAGCGTGGAGCGGTAGAAGTCCGCATCAATCTTCTTCGCTCCAGTCAGTTCCCCGATCTCCCTTGTTATTATGTAGTCGCTTTCGCTGATCTCCAGGTTGTCCTTCATGGGGTACACGTTGAAGTCCCTGAGCATGTCCGTGATTACGAAGTTCATGTCCAGAAGGAGTCTCTCTATCTCCGCCCATTTCTTCAAGGAGGCCTCGATGTGCGTAAGCCCGAAGTACCCCGCGCCGTGCGGCACGATGGTATCAGCTGCCCGGGACAGGAAGAGGGTTATGCCAGGGAGGGTCTCCACAGGGTCGGTGATGAAGATATCGTGCTTCCCGCGAAATGCCTCGGGCACATCATGGCGGACATCGAACTTGTGCGCGGAGATTGGGAGATTCCTCTCCTCCGCAACCTTGTTTATGAAATTTATTAGGCGGTCATCAATCTCCAAAACGGTTATACTTTCGGGCATTCCCGTTAGGGCCAGGGCTATGCTTATGAGGTCGTCATCCCCTATCACGGCGATTCTTGAACCTTCAACATCGCCGCGCTCGTATATGAAGGCGACCCTCTGCATCAGGTCCTCTTCCCTAATGTACCCCTGGTCGTAATCGGCGGTGGGCCTTGGTCTGGATTTGGCGATCTC
>WAOY01000006.1 GCA_015520985.1 DHVE2 group archaeon | reverse complement strand
TTCCTGGGCGCACCCGAGGAGGGCACCGCATTGTCTGTGCTTCCCATGCACAGAATGCTTCTGGAGGGCCGCGGATACAGGGCAGTGCACCTATCTGCCATCGGCTCCCTGCTTGCGATGATTTACTCATTTCCCTTGATCTTCTTGCTTCAGATTTTCCTCACCGCCGTGGGGTATGAGGGTATGAGACCCTTCATCCCCGTTATTTTGTTTGCCATAGTGCTCTACATGCTTTACCTCGAGTCACTGAAGGGAATAAGGAATATGCTAACTGCCGCCTACATCTTCATGCTGGCGGGGACACTGGGTATTATCGTGCTCAACCTGCCCCAGAATGGAAATTACGTTCCGGTGAACATAGGCTCTGGACTCCTGTTCCCGGTTTTCACAGGGCTATTCGGCATTCCCACACTTATTTTGTCAAGAAACGCCAATGTGCCTCCGCAGATTGTGGAGAGGGTCAGGATAGTGAAAAATCATTTTTACTCGGCGTTTTACGGTACCCTGAGCGGTTCTCTTGTGGGTTTCCTTCCAGGTGTAACCTCTGGCATAGCGACGGTGATTGCGAAGGGATTGCAGAGGAACGACGATACTGAGAGCTATATTGTATCCCTTGGAAGCGTGAACACGGCGAATTCCATTTTCAACCTCGCTGCCCTGTTCATAATTTTCCATCCGAGGAGCAGGGCAATCGGCGTTATATCTAGTATGGTGCCAGTTATACCCTGGGTGTCCACGCTCTATCCCCCACGCCTGTTCATCCTTCTTCTCATTTCCGCATACATTGCCTCTGTCGTGGCTTTTTTCCTCACGCTGTTATTCGGCAGAATCTTTGCCAAGATGGTTGACATTCTCGGAAAGAAGTACGGGAAGCTTTCGCTGGGTATCCTGATTTTCCTGGCAGTAATGATTTTCATATTCACTGGGCCCCTAGGCCTCCTCGTCGCGGCCATAGCCACCCTCATCGGCCTTCTTCCCCCTAAGATGGGCGTTATGCGCGTGCACCTTATGGGAGTCATCATCCTTCCCGTGCTTCTGTTCTATCTCACCTGACCCCGATTTTCAGCGGTACACCGAAAAGCATATAACGATAATTTTATATCCTTAAACTCACATTACAGTGAGGGATAACTATGGCAGCGAAGAATGATGATTGGTTTGAAAAGCTCCAGAGCGAACTGGAGAAGAAGAAGGAGGAGATACTCAAGGACATCTCCACGGAGAGCGAGAAGCGGGCGGAGCTAAACAAGAATATAATTGAGGATTTCTGGAAGGTGTGGATACAGTTCAACAACATCAACGTGCACTTCAAGATGGAACCGCCCCACGACAGGTGGGTGGCGTACTTCGAGGAGTTCCCCACCAAGTGGGTGATCCGCAAGGACTTCGACTTCTCCCGCGTCTGGGAGATAAGCCTCGTGGACATAAGCAGGGAGCAGAACCGCGTGGGCGACTCGCTGAAGGTTCTCTACTACAACACCGACGAGGGAGAGAAGCTCAGAATGATATTTGAGTTCTCAGAGGGGGAGAAGTACGACAAGTACTCCGGGTGGAAGAGGATATACAGCCAGTACATTCTCTACGAGGCACCCCTGAAGAACGCCAGCATTGACAAGATACGTGAGATACTCCTGAAAATCATACCTGTCTGGTACGAATCGCACCTGAAGGGGGACAGGAATATAATTATCGACTACGTGAAGAAGAACTTCCCCAAGGGTGCAACCTTCACGGACTAAGCCCCTTTCTTATATCTTTTCTAAGCTCGTTCTGAAGGGCTATTTCCTGCTCCCATTCTTCCAGGGAGTCTAGGGCCTCTTTAAGTTCGCGGAGACAATCCACGCATATCCACTTTTCCCCTATTTTCTTCATCGGGAGGTTCTTGTAGCCGATCCTCCCGCATAGGAAACAGACGTGCATCTCCGGTATCTTCGCCTCCACATACGCCTCCATCTTCAGTCCTTCCACGATGTGCTTTATCATCTCGTCTTCGGGCATGGCATCATCTCCGGTACCTTGGGTTTATCAGAAGGTATTTATCCCCTTCGATCTCCACGAAGTAGAGGTTGTCCCTCCTCGCGATCCCCTTCATAGTTTCCACGGCCCTCCTGTAATTCTCCTTGCTCATCTCCATATTGAGCTCGTGCATTATGTCCAGGGGGCTGATCCTTGCGACTCCGCTCAGGTTCCCTATGTGCTCCTCCCACCGAATCTTCATCTTCGTTTCCTCTCCCCCTTCCACCTCTTTTCCCCGGTACACCCTTACTTTTATTTTTCCCTCCTTCACGGTGGGGGTGAAGCCGAAGTAGGTGGCGACCACCCTTTTAATCTCCTTCTCGTCCATGGCGACCACCTCAGAATATGGTGGATTCGGAGAGAACTTCGATTCCCTCGGAGGTGATATCGTAGGGCTTCACTTCCCTGGAGTGCTTCGTCCTCCTCATTTTGAGAATCTTAAGGGTGAGCATTATCCTCTCGTTGACCTCCCGGGGCATGAGGAGAATGACGCCGTCCACCACGTACTCCACCAGACCATCTCTACTCACATACGGGTTCCTGGGATCGACTTCGGCGGTGAATATGGCCGTGGCGCCACTTTCCTTTATGCTCCTGCTCAGCGTAAAAAGGGCCTTCCTCTTCTCTTCCTCCTCCCGGTAGAGCATGGTTATCAGGCTCACGGAATCTATCGCGATTCTGCTGGCCCCGAATTCCTTTATTATTTGCGGTATCTCACCCTCAAGTCGCTTTATGCTGTTGGCCGCATCCTCAGGTTCGAGCTTTATTATGAGGAGCGAATCGTTCATGTATTTTCCGAAATCCCAGTTGAAGGACTTAGCCGTCTCCACTATGCTATCCTCGTCCTCCTCCAGACTCATGAATATGCACTTTTCCCCGTTCTTGAGGCCTTCCCATATGAACTGCATAGCGAAGGTGGTCTTTCCCGTACCGAACGAGCCTATCACGGCGACGCTGTGACCCGCAGGAATACCGCCTTCGAGCATGTCGTCCAGCCCGCCGATGCCAGTTCTTATTTTCATCGTCATCACCCTATCTTCTCGGTGTTCACGACTACGAAGCCGTTCCTCCTATTTAACGTTGTGTTGAACCTCGCAATCCTCTCCTCCTCCAGGTGGGACATGAGCCCGGTGAACTTAAGGACGTACATGTAGCGGTACCTCTTCGAGTACTTGTGCGAGGCGTGCCACTCGAAAATCATAACTCCGTCCACGGAATCGAACAGTATGCTCTCATCTTTGCGGTCCAGCACACCGATGGTGAGGAGGAGATAAATCACGGTGTTCCAGTCCTTGGCCTTTCTACGCAACCCGCGTATCACGTCCAGCAGGTCCTCCTTCTCTATCCTTGGCGAGGTGGCGAGGTCCGTGAGGGAATCCACTATCACTATCCTCCCATCGGCGTTCTTGTCCAGGAACTCTACGAATTCCTTTAGCAGTTCTCCCTTCCTCTTTAGGAACTCGCTAACGTTTGGCGTGACCCACTTTATGGGGACTATGCTGTTCTTGAAGTACTCTATTGAGAAGTCCCGGAACACCAGGTTATCCCGGAATGAATTAGCCAGGTCCTCGTTGAAGGTCAGGTCCACTGCACGCATTATCTCGTCACGGCTCCTTGAGAAGGAGATGTACGTTGTCCCCTCGGGGATGTATATGTCGGAGGAGTCCTCTATCATAAACTCCCGGAACTGCTCGTCCCTCCTCGCCAGGGATAATTTGGCTGCGGATGTGTAGGAGAATTCGCGGTTTCCCGCGCCAGGCTCGCCGGCGAGGATTATCACCGAGCCTGCGGGAACGCCTCCCCCCACTATCGTGTCGAACGCTGAAACCGAGGTGGGTACCTTCATCTCAACTGCTATGGCGATAAGGGATTTAAAATATTCGCAGATGTATATGCCTACATCGCCCGAGGAGAATCGGATAAAATTTAAATATTGCAACATTATATTCCACACCGCTGGGGCCGTAGCTTAGCATGGTTGGAGCACCCGGCTGATAACCGGGAGGTCGCCGGTTCAAATCCGGTCGGCCCCACTTGAGGGGGCACCTACGGTTCCCCCTTCAAACCCCCTCCCTTGGTGGGGTGTGACCTCCTTTTAAAACCATAGGGGG
>WAOY01000005.1 GCA_015520985.1 DHVE2 group archaeon | reverse complement strand
GGGTACCCAAACGTCTACGCAGGTCCGCTGGTCTCCGAGAACGAGAACGCCCCGGTGCTCTCCGACACCTCTGCCCTCTACGGAAAGGACCTGGATTTCATACTGCGCGGCACTTCCTCCCTTTTGAGGACATCCGCCAGGGTAAACGTGAGGAAAGCGAGGGGCAGGATAGTGGATGCCACGCAGGAGATAGCCATGTCCCTGAAGCCCCTGGACACGGAGGTCAAGGTTGAGAAGGTAAGCTTGACACCGAACCTGGATACCTTCTTCCACCCAACCGGTCCGAGGATAATCCCGAAGAGAATAGACGTCGTGGACAACCCCGACATCCCGAGGAAGGTGGACAGCATAGCCGAGGAGAGAATCAAGGCGAACCAGGCCATAGAGGAACTCTACCGCTACGGGATGAGCGTGGATTACCTGCAGCGACTCCTGGCCTCGGGGATTCTCGGGAGGGACAGGAAATTGGTGCCCACGCGGTGGAGCATAACCGCCGTGGACGACGCCATCGCCAAGGCGCTCCTGAGGGAAGTGAGGCATTACGACACCATCGGCGTGGTTGAGTACTACTCCTCTTCCTTCATGGGCAACGAGTTCCACATTCTTTTGATCCCAGGTGTATGGGAGTACGAGATGATAGAGACGTGGATCCGCGGTTCCGTGTACTCGTCTTCAACTTTCACAGGCGAGGACTACGAGCCCTACGAAGGCCGGAAGGACTACGCATCCAACATAACCGGCGCCTACTACGCGGCCCGTCTTGCGGTGGTGGAGCACCTGGCAGCGAGGCGCAGGCAGGCAAGGGTTATAGTGTATCGCGAAATCACACCGGAGTACCGCCTTCCCCTCGGGGTGTGGGTTATCCGGGAGTCCGTGAGGCATGCACTTCGCAAAAAACCCGTGATTTTCGACACGCTGGACGGCGCAATACGGGAAATACTCGGGAGGACGAGGGTGAAGGGATGGGTGAAAAAGAGCAGGATAGTTTACGGGGTGAAGCACCAGAAAACGCTGGATGCGTTCCGGTGACTCACTTCCAAATCATCTCGTACTTGCAGTCCTCCGGGCTGTCCGCGTCGATCATCCTCACCTCTCCCTTGGTCCTGGTGACCTGCATTATCCCCTCCAGGGCACCCTTCCAGGCGTTGCAGGACGGCTCTGGATACCTGGCGTCCTTTATCGTTATCGCAGCCCCCGTGTCCGTGGGTTCTATCACGAACTCACCGTAGTTGAAAAGAGTCCTGTAGGTCTCCTGGGCCCTTCTTATGAACTTCTCTATGCTCATGAACGACGCGACGATGTATGTGAATACCCCGAGATCCGTTGATGCATATCTCCCCGCGTCTTCCACGTACTTCATTCCCTTGTTATCACGTATCCACTCTAGTACCTTCGTCGCCGTCGTGGCAGGGACCCACTCCCCGTCCCGGGGATTTTCATCTATTCCGGCGTACTTTGCGGCCTCCTGCAGGCCCACGACTCCCCACTTCTTCTTCACGAATTTCAGGTACCCGTTCACCACCGCTCCTTTCACCATCTTCTCCGAGCCCATAGGGAACGGTTAGAAAATTTGAGTATAAAAACCCATGCTTAAAAATCGTCATATTATTGCGTCCAGAAGCCTGCCAGGGCCTTCCCGGAGCACGTCCACTGCGGGCAGGGAGAATTCGTCCTCTATCTTTTCCACGTACCTTGTGTATTCCCCATCGCTCATGTGCTCGCCGTCTATTGCGATGCCCACAACTTTCCCGCCTGAGACCGAAGATGCGAGGGTCTCGTACATCTCCATCTGCCTCTCGAGCGGGGGAATGCCGAAGCCGGGGTAGTGGTGATGCTCCCTCCTCTTGGGATCATGTGATATCACGATTCTCTTCGCGTAGGAGCCGTGGAGGATCGCAAGTGTTACGCCACTGTAAGCCGGGTGCGTCAGCGCGCTCTGCCCCTCTACGAATATGATTTCCTTCGTTTTAGATACTTCGAGCACGAGCTCCTCCACGGCACCCGCCATGAAATCTCCGGGGATTCGGTCAATGACGTATCCCGCGTCCGCTCCAACCATTATTCCCGTTTGCCCCGTGGCTACGAAACCTGCGTTGATACCTCGTTGCCTCGCCTCCATCGTGAGCTCCACTGCGGTTATCATCTTCCCCACGCTACAGTCCGTTCCCGCCACCAGAACCGTATTCGCATTTCTCGCGGAGCCGTCCGCCACCCTGAGGTTTTCCGGGGGCTTGCGAACGTCCCATATCCTGGCGTGAGTTCTCTCCGCTATCCTTGAGAATTCAATATCTTCGCTCAGGAAATCATGCAGCCCTGAAATGACCGTTTTCCCCCTCTCCAGGGCGTACCTTATCTCGGATCTCCACGCGTCGGGCAATTTTCCCCCAATTGGTGCAACGCCTATCACGAGGGCGTCGAAGTCATCCCCGAAATCCTCTATCCTCGAGTAAATGGGCACGTGCCTCCTGCCGGGGAAGAACTCGTCCGCGTAGTGCCCCGCGAGGCTTCTATCCAGAATCCCAACGACTTCGTGTGGAGAGTAGAAGTAGACACCCCTGGCCGTCTTACCGCCCATTCCGGTGAACTTTCCGTGCGCGAGGAGGAGAAGGCGCATGCGTGGGTAAAGGAGTCCGTGTATTTATCCCTGCCGAGGCGGGTAAAATATAAATGCAGAACACCATGCGGGCATATGGACGAAGCGATGCGCAGGGTTGAGGCGGTGCTGTTTTCCACGGACAAGCCCATGCGGGTGGGGGAAATCGCGAAAATCGTGGACATGAAGGTGGAGGAGGTGAGCAAGGCTATGCGTAAGCTCCGCGAGGATTACGAGAAGAGGGGTGGGGCGATAGAGATAGTGCGCATAGGCAACAAGTACGTGATGCAGCTCCGCGACGAATACGTGGAATACGGCTACCGCGTGGGGAAGAAGGAGATGAGCGACGACGTCCTCAAGACCCTCGCGGTCATAGCATATTACCAGCCAATTTCGCAGAGGAAACTGCGCGAGATGCTGGGCACGAAGGTGTACAGGCATGTGGAGGAACTCAAGGGG
>WAOY01000004.1 GCA_015520985.1 DHVE2 group archaeon | reverse complement strand
GGCAAAGGCGCTGGCCTGGCGGAGATGACCCGCATCGGCCTGCCCGTGCCCCCTGGGTTCACCATAACCACCGAGACCTGCGGTCTGTACTTCAAGAACAACGATTTTCCGGAGGGTATGTGGGACCAGGTCCTCGACGCCATGCATGCGCTGGAGGAGGTCACAGGTAAGAAGTTCGGCAGCAACGAGAATCCCCTCCTCGTGTCGGTGCGCTCTGGCGCCCCGATTTCAATGCCTGGAATGATGGACACGATCCTCAACCTCGGCCTCACGGACGAGTCCGTTGAAGGCCTTGCGAAGCAGACCGCTAACCCGAGATTCGCCTGGGACGCTTACCGCCGTCTCATTCAGATGTTCGGGAACGTGGTCCTTGGGATAAGGCACGAGGAGTTCGAGGAGAAGCTGGACGAGATCAAGGCGAAGTACAACGCCAGGCAGGACGTCGAGTTGAACGTGGAAGCCCTCAAGGAAGTGGTGGAGGAGTACAAGAAGGTTTACAGGAAGCATGGGTACGAATTTCCGCAGGACCCCTGGAAGCAGCTTGAGATGGCAATCCGCGCAGTTTTCGAATCGTGGAACAACGAGCGGGCCATCGTGTACAGGAAGATAAACAAGATACCCGATGATATGGGCACCGCCGTGAATATCGTGACCATGGTATTCGGAAACATGGGCGATGACAGCGGAACGGGCGTGGCGTTCACCCGCGACCCGAGGACGGGAGAGAAGCATCTCTACGGAGAGTTCCTGCCTAATGCCCAGGGCGAGGACGTCGTCGCAGGAATCCGCACGCCCCATGCGATAAATGAGTACAGCAAGCAGGATGCGAATCGCGATCTCCCCACCATGGAGGAGATGATGCCCAGCGTTTACCGCAAACTGCAGGAAGTTGCGGAACTCCTCGAGAGGCATTACCGCGACATGCAGGACATAGAGTTCACCATTGAGCGCGGGAAATTATATCTCCTGCAGACGCGCAACGGCAAGCGCACGGCGATGGCCGCCGTGAGAATCGCGGTTGAGATGGTGGACGAAGGCTTGATAACGAAGGAAGAGGCGATAATGCGAGTAACGCCGGATAATGTGGATACTCTCCTCCATCCGCAGGTTGATCCCAGCGCGAATAAGGAGGTAATAGCGAAGGGCCTCGCCGCGAGCCCCGGCGCAGCGGTTGGCAGGGTAGTCTTCGATCCAGATGAAGCGGTAGAGCTTGCGGAGAAGGGGGAGAAGGTCCTGCTCGTCCGCCCCGAGACCACGCCTGACGACATCCACGGTATGAATGCGGCGCAGGGTATCCTTACGGCTCGAGGCGGCATGACATCCCACGCAGCTGTCGTAGCCCGTGCCATGGGCAAGCCCGCCGTGGTGGGCTGCGAGGAGCTTATGATCAACATGAAGGAGGGGTACTTCATCGCCAGGGGCCACAAGATAAGGAAGGGAGATGTCATAACTATTAACGGCACCACCGGCGAGGTGTACCTGGGAGAAGTGCCCCTAATTGTGCCTTCCCTGAGCGGAAATCTGGAGAGGCTACTCGAATGGGCAGACGAGATCCGCGTGCTCGGTGTACGCGCCAATGCGGACACGCCGGAGCAGGCCAAGAGAGCGCGAGAATTCGGAGCGGAGGGAATAGGGCTTGCGAGGACTGAGCACATGTTCTTCGGAGAGGAGCGCCTGCCAATCATGCAGGAGATGATAATGGCCAAGAGCAGGGAGGAGAGAATAGCGGCCCTTAATAAATTGCAGGTGATGCAGGAGAGCGACTTCGCCGAGTTCTTCCGCACCATGGAGGGCTTCCCCGTGATAATACGCCTCCTCGATCCGCCCCTGCATGAATTCCTGCCCAGCCGAGAGGACCTGATGGAGGAGATAAACGAGCTGAAGATGAAGCTGAAGGAAGCGAAGAGCATGAGGGAGATGGACGAGATCATGGCGAGGATCAACGAAAAGAAGAAGATCCTGGACGTGGTGAACGAACTCCACGAGTTCAACCCCATGCTGGGCTTCCGCGGCTGCCGCCTCGGAATAATATACCCCGAAATATACGAGATGCAGGTCCGCGCGATAATACGGGCTGCCATCGCCGTTAAGAACGAGGGCAAGGAGATTTACCCGGAGATCATGATACCCCTGATAGGGCACGTGAACGAACTGAAGGTTCTCAAGGAGAAACTGGAGAAGGTGGCGAAGGAGGAGATGGAGAAGGCCGGCGTGGAAGTGGATTACAAGTTCGGAACCATGATTGAGATACCCCGCGCGGCCCTGACGGCGGACGAGATCGCAAGCGTCGCTGAATTCTTCTCCTTCGGTACCAACGACCTCACGCAGATGACCTTCGGCTACTCCCGCGACGACGCCCAGGCCAAGTTCCTGCGAAAGTACGTGGAGATGGGCATCCTCAAGGAGGATCCGTTCCGCACCCTGGACTGGGATGGAGTCGGGCAGCTCGTGAAGATGGGTGTGGAGAAGGGCCGCAAGACCCGCGAGGACCTCGAAGCAGGTATATGCGGAGAGCACGGAGGAGATCCGAAGAGCATAGAGTTCTTCCACATGGCCGGATTGGATTACGTGTCCTGCTCTCCGTTCCGCGTGCCCATCGCTCGCCTGGCGGCGGCGCAGGCCCAGATAAAGCACCCCCGCTAATTTTGGAAACCTTTTTATATTTCTTTTCCATTTTCCAGCCGGGTGATTCAAATGGCAGAGGATTATCCAAGGGGTGCGTATCTGCTGTTGCTGATCGGAGGGATACTGGAGATAATCGTTGGTGTGTCCGTAGTGCTCGCAGCTGCCATGTTTATGCTGGTGGAGTCCGCATCGTCCCCGTATATGCTGGGCCAGATGCCGTGGTTCCTGCCGATGTACAGTGCGGTCTGCATAGTCGTGGACATACTGTGGTTCCTGATCTGGGGAGTACTTATGATCGTCGCGGCCAGGTGGGTGAAGACAGGGAATCCCGATACGGTGCACAAGGGTGCCATACTCGGGCTGGTAGCATCGCTCCTCGGTCTTAATTTGATCTCGCTGATAGGCGCCATACTGGCCTTCGTCTGGAAGCCCCCCGCGCCTGCTCAGGGGCCCGAGGTCCCACCACCGCCTCCCGCCTGAAATTTCTTCCAAAACCCTTTTATACTCACTTTTTGATTAACCCCCGGTGAGAGGCGATGGCTGAGGATTATCCAAACGCGGCTTTCGTTCTGACCCTTGTTGGGGCCATACTTGCATTCATCATCGGGATACCCCTTGCCTTTCTCGGATTTCTGGGTTTCAGCGCCCTTTTATGGGGGTCTCTGTGCTTCGTCATACCCCTGATAGGAGGCATCCTGGGTATAATCGCAGCGGTGTGGATGAAGAACCCCGATAAGGTAAAGACGGCGGGCATCCTCGCCATAATAGCGGCGATACTGGGT
>WAOY01000003.1 GCA_015520985.1 DHVE2 group archaeon | reverse complement strand
TTTATTTTGCTTTTTCTTTTTTATCTCGTGGGATTTGGTGGTCTAAAAAATCATTGCAAAATCATAACTTTATTAAACTCTGGCTCGGGCAGATGGTATCCAATCTCGGAGATGAGATGGCCTTCTTCGGCCTCGGCGTAATGGTTGTTTATTCATGGAAGGGTACGGCGCTGGATTTGAGCATTGTCATGGCATCCTCAGCGCTACCCGTTCTCCTGTTCGGGCCATTCGCGGGCGTCTTTGTGGACCGCTGGAACAAAAAATTCACGATGATCTCGGCGGATATCATAGGGGCATTCCTCGCTCTCCTCTTCATCTTCTGCACCCAGGTGTGGCACATAGCAATTGTCGTTTTCCTCCTCTCCACAGTGTCCAGATTCTTCTACCCAGCAAGGGTGGCGATAATCCCCGAAATTTTAGAGAGGGATATCCTGGTTGAGGCCAATTCTCTGTCGCAGCTCACTTACATGCTCTCCGTCATCCTGGGCCCGGCGATTGCAACCTCCATGATTTATCTGCTGGGCTACTTCTGGATATTCATCTTCGACTCCCTGAGCTACCTCTTCTCCGCAGTTATGATCGCCTGGATGCGCTATCGCCCCCGGGAGAGGGGCGGGGAGAAGAAGAAACCTCTCCGCGAGATGCTGGATGGCTTCAGATACATGCGCCGCAACCCGACGGTGAAGCTCCTCATCGCCATATTTGCGACGGTGATGCTCTTCGTCGGGGGACTCAACGTGATATTCGCAATATACATCCGGGACGTGGTGCAAATGGACATCGCCGGCTACGGCGCGATGGAAATCCTATTCGGCATCGGCACCGTTGCCGGCTCGGTGAGCACGGGCATACTAGCAGGTCGGATATCCGAGGGGCGGATGATACTGGGCGGCATCCTGGGGATAGGGACTATAATCCTCATCCTTGGCATAATCCCCATACCCGCAGTCGCCCTTGTGCTGGGAGGCTTCCTCATAGGCTACTTCGTCGGCTTCCTCAACGCCCCTTCCACCGCGTTGCTTCAGAAAGCTGTGCCTGAGGAGTACCGGGGCCGGGTGTTCGGCGCCCAGGGCGCGATTATACAGGGAGCCATGCTTATTTCTATCGTGCTGATCGGCACCCTCACATCCATAGTCGGGGTAATACCTGTGATAATCGCATTGGGCATGTTCATTGTGTCCCTCGCGGCCCTCCTTCTCTCAGTCCCTAGATTTTCAAGGGCGCTCAGCTCCAGCGGGGAATAGATCCGCGCGGGTATCCCGGAGCGTCGGTCTGAGGCGCCTTGCAATCTCCAATTCACTCAGATCAGCCTCGCATGTCAGCAGGGATTCCTCGAAGTATGGCGCCTTGCAGAGCAGTTCCCCGCGGGGGGAGTAGAGCATGGAGCCTCCCCAGAACTCCATGGTGCGCTGCAACCCAGCCCAGTTCACGTAGGCTAAGAACACAGTGTTCTCTATCGCTCTGGCGGGTATCACCTTTTCAAACATGGCCCTGGAGGTGATGGGGCTCGCGGATATGTTCACTATGATTTCCGCGCCCCGCATCGCCTGAATCTTCGCCACTTCCGGGAAGAAGGCGTCGTAGCATATCTGGACCCCGATCCTTCCGAACCTCGTGTCCGCGATGAAAACCTCGCCCCCCTCTTTGAAGTAGAGCCTCTCCTCGAAGGGCCCGAAGTTGGGCAGGTACATCTTCCTCGCGACCTCGATGCGGGAATCGTGCACCACGGCCGCCGCGTTGTAAATGTGCCCGGCCCTCTCGGGGAAGCCGAAGATGATGACCTTTCCCTCGGATACCCCGGCGACTCTCTTCAGGATATGGGAATCCCTCGCTATGGCGCGAGAGGGCATGTCATCCCTCACGGTGTATCCGCTGAGGTACAGTTCGGGGAAAATGTAAATGTCAGCATCGTTCTCTTCCACCACGCGTAAAAGGCGCTGGAGGTTTCTCTCCACGTTGAAATCGGGCTTGACTTGGGCGAGCAGGAATTTCATGGCGGGGTATCGGCGAGGAGGTTTATTTTATCTTCGCCGCGAACTGCTCCTTGTCCACAATGAACCTGTAGTGCTCCCCCTCGCCTATCTTTCCCTCGGAGTCGTAGGCCTCAACGTGGAACTTCAGCTTCCTCCCGTCCCTCTCCACGAGATATGCCCTGACAAGGAATTCCTCACCCAGTTTCGTGGGCTTGAGGTGCCTCATGCATATGCCCGTGCCCACGGTGGTCTCCCCTTCCCCGAGGTCCCCCTCTATGGCCTCATGGCACGTGATTTCCATCGCCAGGATGAGGGATGGCGTGGAGAGGACTTTAACATCGAGACCGATTCCCCTGGCCACCATGTCCTCCGTTACCACAAACTTCTTCTCGTGCATCGGGCTCACCGTTCAGGGGAATGCATCGCGGAAATTTACCTTTTCCCCTTGAAAATGTCCCGCATCTTCTCCGCCTTGTTCCAGAGCTCGTCCACCCTCTTGGTTATCTCCTGGACCTTCTCCACGTTGGATATGATCTTCTCCCGCAACTCCTCGTCCTCAATTTCCACCTCGGTGAGGGCCATTATCACCGCCAGGGGGTTCCTTATACGGTCCACAAGGATCGCAAAGTTATCCATGGCCTCCAGCATATAGCGGTACGCGATCTCCCTCTTCATCTCCAGATTCCTCGATTCCAGGTACATCCCGAGGTTGTTCGCCATGGTCCTTAGGACGTCCATCTCGTCGTCGCCTATCTCCAGGCCACCTGTATATATGACCACCTGCCCGCTTATGCCCCCGTAGTCAATGGGGATGACTACCTCACCCCACCCCTCCCCATCTTTCCGGGGCTCGGTCTCTCCCCTTGCAATGTTGAAAGTGGACTTCCCGTTCTCAATGCCCACCGAGATGCGGATCCCCCTGAACTCCTCTATCTCCATTATCTTGTCCGCGATCCTCTCCAGGGTCTCGCTCACGTCGCGCCCCTCCATCAGTATGGTGTTCACGGACACGGTGGTGAGGAGTATCCTGTTGTACCTCTCCATCATCTCCATCATCCTGTTCTGCGCCTCGAGCAGTACCGCGGCCTCCTTGAGCATGTAGTGCCCGTAGAGCCCCGGGGCAATCTCGTGGACGACCACCAGGAAGTTACCGAAGACCGTGCTCATTATGTTCATGTTGCGCTCCCCTCCGGAGATGCGTATCTCCACCAGGGGGCATCCCTCTGGGGGTCCGGAGGTCCCGTGAACCAGGGGATAGCATGTCTTTCCTATTATATCCTCCCTCCTCGTCCCGGTGAGGCTCAGAAAGGCGTCGTTTGCCTCAACGATGACCTGCTCCTCCGTGATTATGAACGCGGGAACGGGCCCCTTGAGGAACGTGTTCTCCCTGAGGTTGCAGTCCACCACTGTTGGCTCTCCAAATTCTTCCAGGACGTACCCATCCCCCCTCCCGGATATCCTGCACCTTGCGTACACCACGTTGCCCCGGGAGTTCATGAAGGCCGCCCTGCCCTGGAATTCTCCCCTCCCTTTGAGGATTTTGATGGCGTGGGAGTCCACGAGGGCCCTCTTCCCAACGATCCCCTCTCCGAGAATTTTTTTCAGGGAATCCTCTATGCTTATAACCCTTAGATCCGAATCGAGGGTGCATAGCCCACCGTTTCCCCGCGGAGAATTTTCCATCCGGAAGCCATCCATTTCATGCTATAAAACACTTTTGTAATGGTTATCCACCGGGAGGGCGGAACGTATTTATCGCATCCCCTCATTCATACCTCCGTGGACCTTGAAGACATACCCCTGCCTGCGGAGTACATCGACGTTTTCCGCTCTGAAGGTATTAGAAGCCTCTACGAGTACCAGCAGGAGGCCCTGGAGCACATATTCCGCGGGAGAAGCGTCGTGGTATCCGTTCCAACAGCGAGTGGAAAAACAATCCTGGGTTACCTCGCGATACTCCGCGCAAAATCGCTGGGGCTGAAGAGCGTGTACATCGTTCCTCTCCGCGCCCTTGCCACGGAGAAGTACGAAGAACTGAAAAGGTTCGAAAAGTTCGGGTTGAAGGTCGCCCTAGCCATGGGTGATTACGATAGCCCCGCGGGTTACCTGAAGTACTATGACGTCGTGGTGGCGACGAGCGAGAAGATGGATTCGATTCTCAGGCACAACCCCGATTACCCCTACGAATTGGGCGTCGTAGTTGTTGACGAGGTGCACCTCCTCGGCGAGGAGTCCCGGGGCCCGACGCTTGAGATGGTAATTTCGAGGATCCGCGCGATAAACGAGGAGGTGCAGTTCATTGCGTTATCCGCGACGATAAAGAATTCGAAGGAGATTGCACAGTGGCTAAACGCGGAGCACGTCTACAGCGAGTTCAGGCCCGTGCCCCTGAAACTCGGGGTGTTCTACGATAACGCCATAATCTACGAGGACGGCTCCCGGGAGGAGATGAAGAG
>WAOY01000002.1 GCA_015520985.1 DHVE2 group archaeon | reverse complement strand
ATCCAAACGGTACCATAAAATGGAAATATTCTGAAGGGGGACATAATCCAGTTATTGATGATGAAAGAAGGAGCTTGTATTTTATATCTGAGCATTTCAAGGACAATAAAGACAATGTCGTGTTGTATTCCCTAGACATGAATACAGGCAGGATCAAATGGACAGTAACCCTGATGGCTAGTGAATATCCAAATTGGCCTTCTCTTTCATTTTTTATAACAATTGGGGGCGATGGTAGTATCTACATCTCCGGAGGATTTGGAAAAAATAATAGCGGATTCATATATGCTGTATCTCCAAAGGGCCATATAAAATTCCATATTGATGGGCTCGAAGGTGTACTTGACGGCTATACAAACCCGGTGATAGATAAGAATGGCACAATCTACATTGGAGGCACAATATATGCTGGAGATACAAATGGAATTATATATGCAATACGAGGGGGTGTGAATGAAAGTAAAGAAAATCCAACAAGTTCCTGGGCATACTACAGCATGGGGATGGTGGCAGCGGTGTTGATTGTCTCTGTGGCAGTAATTTACCGATTTAAAAAGAGGAGATGAGCACTCGTTACCAACACACATCTTCACAATCCTCCTTGTGCCCTCTCAGATTGAAATGCGTATCCAATATCCTCATCCATACCGCACCAGCGCCGTGGCATCATAGGCTGGCCTGTTCCATCGAAGGAGGTATGGGAACCCGATGGAGGTTCCCACTATTTTATTATGGATTGTCATAACTCATCGCAGGGCGAACACGTATAAATAGGAGTTCCCCTTATCTCATAATGTTATGCCTTCAAAGTTCGTGGATCGGGAGAGGGAGCTGAACCGCCTGGCATCGCACCTGGAGAGGGTGAGGAGAGGGGCCGGCAGGGTTGTCCTCGTGGAAGGCCCCGCGGGAATCGGAAAAAGCGCCCTGGTGGATAGGTTCCTTGAATCTGCCGGGGACGCCGAGATCCTGAAGGCGAAGGCGAAATCCGACGCAAAGTTCCAGCCGTATTACCTCTTCCAGGAGGCCCTCAAGAGCTACGGAGACCTGAAGAGCATAAAGGACAAGCAGGAGTGGAGGAAGATAGCGGACATAGCGCAGGACCTCATAGTGAGGCCACGCATGGTAATGGTTGACGAGATAGAGAACGGCGGCGGTTTTGCGCTATACAGGGTGATACGCTCGGAGCTGGATGGCGTGTACTTCTCGGTGCGTATGCCCCGGGAGGAGGACGGCATCTGGATCACCGAGACCCGCACGGACAAGCGCCGCGTTAAACCCAGTTCGCTGGAATTCGACTTCACCCCGGCCATCTACGATTTCGTGAGGGAGGACGGGGAGAAGGTGGTGCTCATAGACGATGTTAACTACCTGATCTACCTGAACGGCATAGACCGCGTGGTGGAGTTTCTCCACACCATATACTCTGCAACCAGCGGCAGGCACGTGGTGATCGTATCCGGCAGGACGGAGCAGCTTAGCGATGAGGAGAAGAACAAGTTATTTTCCTGCTTCGACGAGATCATATCCCTGGAAGTAGCGAGGAGCGTGGAGGAGAGCACCTTCATCCTCGTGGACGCGATGGAGGCTGTGGATAGCAAAAACGTGGTGGTGTTCTCGTCCAGAAAGGGGGCGGGAGACTACGTGGTGGGAGAATCCCCCCTGGATCCGCACCGCCTGGACTTTGAAATCTTTGAGACGGTAGCCAAAGAGATAGAGAAAGGGCATGACGTCGTGCTGGACTGCATATCTTACCTGGTCCACTACAACGGGTTCCGGAAGGTGTACACCTGGCTGAAATCCGTGGCGGATGTGGCGGACAAAAACGGAGCCAGGGTGTACGTGGTGACCAAGGGGTTGAGCGAGCACCACGTGGATATCCTGAGGAACCTGGCTGACGAATCGCGGCTATCCAGGCACGTGAGGTACGAGGAAGTAAGCGAGGTGAACGCCATCAAGTTCTACGACTCCATACTCAACTTCCTGGACTACAACTCCAAGAAGAGGGTGGTGATCCTCGTTCTAGAGGACCTCCAGTGGGCGGACAAGAGTTCCCTGGAGCTCCTCAGATACCTGGCCAGAAACATAGGGAAAAGCCGCATACTTCTCATAGGCACGTACAGGGGAAGCGACATGGTGAGCGACGAGGAGGCGGCGGATATAATGGAGGATATCCACGGATTTGAGAATGTGCACCTGATCCGCCTCCGGGGCATGGACCGCGATTCCCTGGCCGCACTCCTAAGGAACGAGTACGAGGACGTGACCGACGGGGAGATAGATAAGGTGTACGAGAAGAGCGAGGGTAATCCCCTGCTGGCCCTTTCGATAATGGAGCACATGAGGAGGACCGCCCAGGGGATCCCGGAGACCATAAGGGAGAGCGTGGAACTCCAGCTGGAGGCCATGGACGACAGGACCCTGCACTTCCTGGGCATCCTCTCTGTGATCGGGGAGGAGGCGCCAGTGGACATAGTGAAGGAGATGTACCCCCGGTGGAGGGACCGCCTGAAGAAGGTGGAAGGGAAATTCGTGGAACTCGTGGACGGGGTCATAAGGTTCAGGTTCAGCATATACCGGGACATCGTGTACAGGCACACCTCCAAGGACACCCGTCTGGACATACACAGGCGCTTAGCGGAGATATACGAGCGCCGGGGCAACGTGGTTGAGGCTGCCAAGCACTACTACCTGGCCGGCGACATGAAGGCGCTGGATCTCCTCAAGAGGGCCTCCGAGGAGAGCCTGAGGAACATGGCGATAAGGGACGCCATTGACTACTGCAAGATGGCCCTTGAGATAGCGGAGAAGTACAGGAAGCGCGGGGAGATAGCGAAGATATACGAGAGGATCGGGGACCTATACAGGATGGTGGGCGAGTACCGCAAGGCAATAGACATGTTCGAAAAGGCCATAAAGGAGGAGCACCCCCGCAAGGTCTCCGTGAGCGTGAAGATTGCGAGCTGCTACGAGTCCCTGGGCCTGTACGACAAGGCGCTCCTCATACTCACCAAGTACCGGGAAGTTGCACGGGGTCTGGAGCGGGGCAAGATAGCCGGGAAGATAGGGGTAGTGAAGTGGCACCTCGGGGACTTCGATGAAGCGAAGATACACCTGGAGGAGTACCTGAAGGTGGCGAAGAAGTACAGGAGCTACGAGGACATCTCCGAGGCTTACAGGAACCTGGCTATCGTGGACTACTACCTCTCCCAGTACGACGACGCGCTGAAGAAGGCGCAGGAGGCACTGAAGAACGCGATAGAATCGGGAAGGTACGACCTGATAGCCAACGCCTACAACGTCATAGGCGTGATTTACAACCGGAAGAACATGGTGGACGAGGCGCTGCAGTACTTCAAGAAGTACCTGGAGATAGTGGAGAAGCTGGGCAACTACGACTACATATCCAAGGCGTACAACAACCTGGCGCTTGTGTACGATTACAAGGGAGACTACGAGAAGGCGAAGAACTACTACCTCCTCTCCCTGGAGATGAACTTCAAGCTGGGCAACAAGAGGGATCTCTCCATATCATACAACAACCTGGCGGTGGTGGAGAGCGAGAACGGCGACGCGATGAAGGCCATAGAGTACCTGAAGAAGAGCTTGAAATACGCGGAGGAGATCGGGGACACGTACAACCTGTGCGGCGCCTACCTGAACCTGGGCTCCTTCTACATGCAGATCAGGTACTACGAAGACGCCAGGAGATGCCTGCAGAAAGCCATCAGGATCGCCAAGAACGAGAACTACTTCTCCTCGCTGATATCGGGGTATCTGATAATGGCAGAGGTGTGCATGGAGGAATCGGACCTCAAGTGCGCGGGCAAGTACATCAAACTCGCCGAGAAAACCCTCGAGAACGTGGACGACATGGACTCAAAGCTCGCCATCGTGGAGACGAAATCGGAGTACATGCTCCTCTCAGGCAAGATCAACGAGGCGGAGAACCTGCTGGAAGAGGCCATATCCCTGGCGGAGGAGATGGGGGACCAGGGCGAGATTGAACGCCTCGATGTCCTCCGAGGGAGAATAAGGTGCGCCAGGGGCGACTACAGCAACGCCACCATCTACTTCGAAAGGGCGATAGAAAGGGAGAAGAAGAAAAACAAGAAGAAGTGGATCGCGGAGATATACAGGATATACGCCGAGTGCCTAGAGAAGTTCAACGTGGAGGAGGCGAAGAAGTACTACAGGTACGCCCACACACTCTACAAGGACCTGAACAACAGGAAGTGGGCCGAGGAGATAGAGAGGCGCCTCGAGAAACTCTGAACGGTTTTATACGTTCAAAACATTACTGCACCGTGAAATTCGTAAACAGGGAGAGGGAGCTGTCCGTCCTCCGGGACTCCTGCGAAGCCTCCAGAGAGGGGATGCCTTCGGTGGTGATAATAGAGGGGCCCGCCGGAATCGGAAAAAGCGCCCTGGTGGATAAGTTCCTCGAAGAATGCGGCGATGCGGAGATTGCGAGGATCCGGGCCTCCGATTCTGACATGTTCGTGCCCCACTCCCTCTTCCGCAGTATCCTGGGGGGAAGCAGCATAAGGAAAGCCCTGGAGAAGCACCGAAGGAAAAGGATAGAGAAGTTAGCCGAGGAGATCCTCCACGATGGTAGATTTCTCCTGGTGAATTCACCCATGTGCGTGGCGGGGGAACTACAGGAATCCATAGGTAAGAGGGTCAGTGTGCTCAGGCTCTCCCCCAAGAGGATCGATGATGG
>WAOY01000001.1 GCA_015520985.1 DHVE2 group archaeon | reverse complement strand
GTTTCATTGTTATCTGAAGCGGTCCCGGGGAAAAGAAGCGGTGATAATACGCCGACGAGAACAATCGCGATTATAACCAGCGTTGGGGACTTCATAGGTGAAAAAGGGCATGGCACTATATAAACGTTGAGGGAAAATCCATCCCGCGGCCCACGGAACCTACGAGAATCGGATGCCGGTGCCCGGGAAGAAAGTTTTAAATCTGGGAATCTTTTTCCACGTATGTTTGAAGAGAAATTACGAAATGCGGAAGAGGGCCTGACCTTCGACGACGTTCTTCTCATACCCTCCAGGACCCCGGTTGAGCCCAAGGACGTGGTTGTTGAGAGCAACGTTACTAGGAACATAAGGGTGAAGGTGCCGATCCTCTCCTCCCCCATGGACACAGTAACCGAGGCTAGGATGGCGATAGCGATGGCGGAGTTCGGAGCCCTTGGGATAATACACAGGAACATGGACATTGAGACTCAGGTGAGTATGGTCCGCGAGGTGAAGAGGGAGGAGAGCCTGGTCATCCGGGACCTGCACACAATCACGCCGGACACAACCGTTGAGGAAGCGGAGAGGATAATGAGGGAGAAGAACATCGCCGGGCTCCCCGTGGTGGAGGGTGACAGGCTCGTGGGTATCCTCACCAACAGGGACATCCGATTTTACCGCGGGAAAAAGATAAAGGTAAGCGAGGTAATGACGAAGGATGTGATCACGGCTGAGGAGGGCATATCCCTTGAGGATGCTGTCAGGATCATGCACGAGCATCGCATAGAGAAGCTGCCCATAGTGAAGGACGGAAAGCTCGTTGGGTTGATAACGGCGAAGGACATCCTGAAGAGGGAGATGTATCCAGATGCATCCCGTGACTCCGAGGGGCGCCTTATGGTTGGTGCCGCGGTAGGACCATTCGACATAGACCGCGCCAAGGCGCTCGAGAAGGCGGAGGTAGACGTTATCGTCGTTGATACTGCGCACGCGCACAACGAGAAGGTTATGGAGAGCATAAAGCGGATGCGCAGGGAGGTGAGCGTGGATATCATAGCGGGAAACATAGCAACGAGGGAGGCTGCCGAGGATCTTATAGCCCTAGATGTGGATGCTCTACGCGTTGGAATTGGCCCCGGCTCCATTTGCACCACCCGCGTGGTCGCGGGTATAGGGGTCCCGCAGATAACAGCCATAGCCGAGACCGCCGACGTGGCTAAGGAGCACGGAATTCCCGTAATTGCGGACGGCGGGATAAGGTACTCCGGGGACATCGTGAAGGCCATAGCCGCCGGAGCCAGCGCGGTTATGCTCGGTTCCCTGCTCGCCGGCACGGAGGAATCTCCGGGCAGGGAGATAATAATAGGCGGGAGGAAG
The DNA here is from genome assembly GCA_015520985.1 of DHVE2 group archaeon. Lineage (GTDB taxonomy): Archaea > Thermoplasmatota > Thermoplasmata > Thermoplasmatales > Aciduliprofundaceae > JAADDK01. Next base: position 2,620 of record WAOY01000001.1, on the reverse strand, counting down.
TTCAAGGTGTACCGCGGCATGGGCTCCCTTGGCGTTCTCCAGCAGGGCATCTCCGACCGCTACGGCAAGATAGGGAAGGGCAAGGTGGTGCCCGAGGGCGTGGAGGCGGCGGTGCCGTACAAGGGCCGCGTGAGCGAGGTCCTCGCGCAGCTCGTCGGGGGGATGAAATCCGGAATGGGATACGTCGGGGCTCGCAACGTGGAGGAACTCAGGCAGAAGGGCAGGTTCGTGCGGATAACCCAGGCGGGGCTGAGGGAGAGCCATCCCCACGACGTGAACATAATAGCCGAGGCGCCCAACTACCCGATGAGCTGATACGATGCTCCCGGATTACCGGAGAAGCGTCTACAACGTGCCCCATACGGTCATAAAGAGCTTCGGGATACAGGATTCCAGGGCGGTCTCCGGGATCGGAGCCCTCGGTGGAGACAGGGTTCTCCTTTTCCTGGTTGATGCCCTGGGAATGAACGTTCTGCCGGGAGAAGAATTGAAAAACAGGTACGTGGAGGAGATCACGTCCGTGTTTCCCAGCACCACCTCCGCGGCTATAACCTCGGTGTTCACGGGGCTCACGCCGGGGGAGCACGGGATCCTAGAGTGGTACATGTACTACGAGGGTTGCGGCGAGGTCATAAAGACCATTCTTTTCGCACCGAGGGATTCCGATGATAGGGACTCCCTGGCGAAGCGCTGCGACCCTTCCGGACTATTCTCTCTTCCTACCGTATTTCAAGAACTTCGCAGACACGGGATCAGATCCAGCGCCTACATTCCGGAGGATTACGTGAACTCTCTGTATTCCCGCTACATGCTGAAGGGTGCGGAGGTGCACGGTTACAGAAGATTGGAGGACATACCCCGCCTGGTATCCCGGGATGGGGCGGATTACATATACGTGTACACCGACGCCCTGGATACGGTGCAGCACGTGCATGGACCGGGAAGTGAGAGGACCGCCGAGACCGTCAACATAATCCTGAGGCTAGCCAGAGATATACGGGGGGCATTCGGACGCGGAACCATGCTGGTCACGGCGGATCACGGGCAGACAGAGATGCGCAGGATACGTGTTCGGGATTTCGGGGATTGCCCCGTGGGCGGTTCTCCCCGGGACGTCTTCCTGTACTGCAGATGGGACGAGGACGGTGGTATTGCGAGGAGCGAAATTATACCCCTGCTGGGTCCTGGGAACATGGATCCACGGCTAATGCAGAGGATTCCAGAGAGAATTCTCCTGCCCCCCGATAACGAGGGGCTTTGGCACTCCCGTATTGAAATCCGGGGGATGCACGGCGGTCTGAGCGAGGACGAGATGCGTGTTCCTCTAATAATTATGGAGCGATAGAAAAAGATAAATTAACCCGTGGGCATTACCCACCATGTTCATCAACGACATACTAGCGGGGATGGTTCTGGTAATCTCCCTTCTCCTGGGCATCGTGGCAACCCTTGCGTATGTCAGGTATCGCCTACGCGCTATGCTCTTCAATGCCATCGTGTTCTACCTGGTGGCGGTGAACATGGCAATATATGCCCTCAACACCCTTCTCGCCCTGAACCTGGACATGATCACAGTGTTCCTCGCTTTTTACGTGGTCGTGCTATTCTCCCTCTACTTCGCCATATCGCTGAAAAGGTGAACCCATGGAGGAGATAAGCACAAGGAGGAGGATATACGAGGAAATCGTGATGAACCCCGGACTTCACTTCAGGGAGTTGCAGAAGCGACTGGGCATGCCCACGGGTATGCTGGAATACCACATCCAGGTCCTGGAGAGGGAGGGGCTTATAGTATCAAAGATGGACGGGAAGTACAAGAGGCTATTCGCCAACACCTCCATGACCCGGGAGGAACGGAGGGTCATGGGCGCGCTGCGCAACGAGGTGGCGCGGAGGATAGTCATATTCCTCATTGAGAACGGGAGGAGCAGGCACGGAGATATAGCGAATGCGGTGGGGGTCAGCGCATCCACGCTGTCCTACCACCTGGGCAAACTTATGAAGGGGGGCATCATCGGCAAGGAGGTACAGGGCCGAGAGACGTACTACTTCGTCGTTGATCCGGAGAGCATCGCCGCCATAATGATAAAGTACAGGCGCTCCTTCCTGGATACCCTTGTGGACAACTTCGCCGCCTGGTATCTATCCCAGTCCAAGGAGCGTGAATAGATCCACAATTTCTCCGTCCTTCCACACCTTGCGGTTCGGCTTCTTCTCCGCCTTCAGGAGTAGAAAGCGGTTCTTCTGCTTGAGTGGAATTATGAAGTACTCCTCGTAGTCCTCGCCGTTGCTCAGCACGATCTTAACTTTATTCTCGCTCCTCTCCCCCGTCTCTGGGTCCAGGTATTCGTACCTCACGAACCTGCCGTGATCGATGAGGGAACGCACCTCTATCTTCCCCTTCTTGGATTTCGTGAGAACTTCCTCCGGGTAGTTCATGGGTGAGAAATAGCATCGCTGATATATACGGCTTTCTAACAGTAATGTGCGGAAAATTCATTGATGGCCACCACGTGGCTGGCTTTTACCTCGATGCCCTGAAAAAATTGAAAAGTTTGGAATGAAGCACCGTTCATTCCTCCAGGGATTTCACCACTTTATCCAGGACTTCGCGGTACCT